>JBPCTP010000032.1:0-7666 GCA_051011615.1 Microthrixaceae bacterium
GAACAGGGCTGTCGGCAACGCCTACTTCCGCGACGAGGTGGCCGCTGTCTTCGCCGCAGAGCTGGAGCTAGCTCCGGTCGGAACGCTCGAAGCGGTGGACGCGTTGAGCAGCTGGGAGATATGGGAACGTCTCCGGACCTTCCAGGGGCTGTCGGTCCCCGAGGCCGGTGCTGTCATCGAGGGAATGCTTCTCGCAACGCTCGGGTCCTACTCGAGCTGACCGGGGCGGGCGAGCCAGCCGGGCATCCGCTCGGTGGAACGGGTGCAAGTTCCGGTGCCGGTCGCCCGGCAGCAGTAGAATTGGGCCGGGAAGCCGTTCAGAGGGGAACGCCATGACCGACGAGGTGCAAGACCGCGAACTGGCAATCCGGCGGATCAAGGCCAAGCGGGAGTTCAAGACACACGTGGCGGTGTATCTGGTGGTAAACGCTGCGCTCGTGGGCATCTGGGCGGCCAGCGGCGCAGGTTACTTCTGGCCGGTCTGGTCCATCGGTGGTTGGGGCATAGGACTGTTCTTCCACTGGTGGAGCACCTTCCGAGAAGAGAGGCCCATCACCGAGGACGAGATTCAGCGTGAGATGGGCAGCGGCAACGGTTAGATCCACCGTTCAGAGCGCGACGAACAGTTCCGGCGGTTGCAGGTGTGTCGCCACCACCGTCGCAGCCTCCGAGATCGGTGACCCCGACGAACTGGCTGCCACCCGGGACGTGCTGGTCTCACTCCTCTGAGCTCCTCCGCGAAAGCGGCGTCGGTCCGGCTGGATCGCTGTCGAGGCCAGCTGACTCACCCAATGCTGCACCGGGACAGTGGTCCTCGCGGGACCGGGGGACTCGTCGCATCGGTGTTCTGTGGTCAGCTCTCGCTGGCGCCCATGGCGCTGTACGCCGGGCAGATCCGGCATAGATCGGGCCCCGATGTTGTTGACGCCGGAGATGATGTACCCCGCACCCTCCAATGAGACGGCCAACTGGAATGATCCCACCGAGGCGGAGGTCGAGGTCACCAACGGGGCGTTCGCTGCTGCCCTCGGAGGAGCGGAGCGACTGACGCCTCTGCAGGTGATGTCGATCGCAGCGATAGGCCACTCGATGACCGGTTACGGCTTCGACCTCGAGAGGCTTCCCAGCACGGGCCCCGAGGAGTTGGCCGCTGCACTCCACGATCGGTCGGCTGCCTGGAGAACGAGGATCCTCCACGTGATGCTGATCGGGGCACTACTCCTGGAGGAGATCCCGCCCGATGTCCAGGTCCGTTTGGAGGAATACGCGGGGGCGCTCGGAGTGCACGACGACATGCTGACCCTGACCGCCAATCTCGCGAGCGGGTCCAAGGGTGCCGCGATGGCCGACTTCCAACGGTCGGGCTACGAAGGCGAGTGGTCACAGAGCGCAGCCCTGCAAACGGACCACGTGCTGGGTTCGGCGTGGGCGATCGTGGAGGACGACCCGGCCCTCGCACGGCGGTGGGCAGAACTAGAGGGGTGCCCTCGCGGTTCCCTGGGGCGGGCAGTGTTCAACTTCTACGACGCGCGTGGATTCGCGTACCCCGGCCAGCCCGGCTCGGCGCCACCGTTGCTGGCTCAACACGACTGGATCCATGTGCTCGCGGACTTCGGCAGCACTGTGGAGAGCGAGATCGAGGTCTTCAGTTTCATCGCCACGGCGAACGAGGACCCACGGGCCTTCTCGCTGCAAGCCATGGTGTTGAGCCTCTTCGAGACCGGCAATATCGGTACCGGTGCCGGGTTGTTCGAAGCGTCGACGGGCCACCTCTCGGCCGAAGGCAATGCCATGGCTGCGCGGATGGGAGACGCCATGCGACGGGGCTTCCTGTGTGGCACTCGTGGCACCGGCGAGGACCTCCTCGGCGTCGACTGGTTCAGCCATGCGGACTCTCCGCTGGAGGACGTTCGCCGGCGATTCCACGTAGTCCCCAAGAGACAGGACGCTTGGGAGCTGGGTTCGGTGACCGCGTGGGAGCGCGGCGGCATCTCACCGTTCCAGTACGAGGGCGGACAGGGGGCTGCGGAGCGCGCAGGCAGGGAGTACGTGAGCTACGGCGCATCCCCGCCGGAGTGATCCGGATGCCCTGTCAGTCGACTCCGAGCAGGTCGACCACGAACACCAGGGTCTCGTTGGGCCCGATCACCCCGCCGGCACCGGAGGGGCCGTAGGCGAGGTCGGGTGGGATGGTGAGACGTCGCCGCCCTCCCAGCCGCATTCCTTGCACACCGCGGTCCCAACCGGGGATGACCTGGCCGGCACCCAGACGGAATCCAAAGGTCTCGCCGCGGTCCCATGAGGCATCGAACTTGTCGCCGGTCGACCATGCGTGGCCCACATAGTGGACCTCCACCGGTTGGCCGGACACGGCCTCGGGGCCATCCCCGATCTCGATGTCCTCCACCAGCAGTTCGGTGGGAGGGGCCTCTCCGGCCGGGATTTCTACATGGGGTGCTTGTTCTGCCATGCAGACACGCTATTGCCAAAGCCGCGCCTCGATGGCCGGTTGGTGAGGTCGCCGGAAACCCGGCGCCCGTCCATCGGGGCATGGTCGTGAGCGCCGAGCAACACATCTCGTCCTCGGTGCGATCAGAGAACATGATGTGCCTGACCTCGGGTACGGCGAGGTGGGCCCTGTCCCAGGTGCACTCGACGCCGATTGCGTCGCCGGCGGTGAGTTCCACCGTGTCCTCGAAGGCGTGGTTGGGCTGCCAGTCGAAGCTCCACACGGGGATGTCGAGCAGGATCTGTTCGTCGTCGGTGTCGGTGTCGGAGTAGACGGTGAGGCAGAACGCCTCGCCGATCTCGTGAAGGTGACCGAACACGGCGATCGCGTCCGCGTCGTGTGCAACTACCTGGTCGCATGTGGATTCGGCGACGCCGGCAAAGTAGGTCGCCTGTCCCAATGTTCTCAGGTTGCCCCCAGATCCACCGATCTACCCAGAGACGCTGGGCAAAGGGGCTGAACGACCGGAGTAGATCACTTGGCAGCAGATCGCCAGACCGCGACACCGAGAAGGCAACGCCGAGGATTGCGTACCTCGACGCTGCTTGCGGCTGCCACGGTGGTCCCGCTGATCGGTGCGATCCTCGTCGGCTGGCAGTCGGTGTCCCACCTGCACAGTGACTCCGCCGCCGTGGATTCCGCCGCGCGGACTACCGAACAGGCGGTGCACCTGGCCCGGATCCAGTCAGCGCTGTTCGATGAGATGACATGGCGATCGGTCGATGTGACCACCCAGAGCGCAGGATTCGGGCCGGAGGCGCTCAACGGCATCCTCGAAGGCGACGCATCGGAGCTCCTGGCCGAGTCCGTAAGGAACCTCGACGACGCCGTTGCTGCCTCAGGATTCAGCGATGTCGAGACTGCCGTTTCGCAGGCACGTGCGTCCAGTGCCGATCTCGAAGGGGTACTCACTGACTATCGGGCCTTGCTCGACCTGACGGCTGCGAAGTTCGATGTCGTGCAGGAATCACTGGTCAATTCCGCCGGCGAGTCAGTAGGCGGTGCTGTGGGCGAGAGCGTGGATGTACTCGGCATGACGGTCGGATTGCGCGAATCCCTGGTGGAGCAGTTCTACGGGTTCTACGTCTCGGTGTTCGAGGTTCGCGACTCCGCTCAAGAAGAGGTCGTGAGGTTGATCGACCTGCGGAGCCAGTACGACGACACCTCAGCGGACCTGCACGCGAGCTCGGCCAGTCCCGAGGCCCTGATCGAGTCACTCGACGACCTTGAATCAGATCCTGACTTCGCGAAGTTCAACGAGGGAGTCGACGAAGTCGTCTCGACGGCTCTCAAACAGGGCGCGGAGCTGCAGCGTGTCGATCCGTTGACCACCGAAACGTCGGAGTCCACTTTCGAGTTCTTCTCGCCGGTGCTCCGCACGGTCGAGTTCTCCTCTGAACTCACGTACTCCATGCTGGATTCGGCAACCGAGGCCGTGCGTGCTGCCGTCGATTCCGCGAACCAGGATGTGGACGAAGAGATCCGTGAGACCATCGTGCTGCTATTGGCGCTGGTGGTCGTCTCGATTGCTGCGGTCGCATTGGTCGCGCGCCTCATAGTCCGACCGTTGCGAGCGCTTCAGAGTTCCGCCCACATGCTGGAGGAGAACCCTGGAGGTGACCTGGAAGCCGAGCCAGGAGGCCCGGCAGAAGTTCGCGACGCGGCAGATGCCATCGCTGAAGCGGCAGTACATCTCCAGCAGGCTTCGCGGCAGGCCGACGCGTTGGCTGCCGGCGACCTGGATGCAGACGTGCTGGCCGAGAGCGTGTCCGGCGGCCTGGGAGCTGCGCTTCAGGAATCAGTGGCCACTCTGAGGGAGTCCCTTGCCCGCCAGGAAGAATTCCGGCACCGCCTTGCCCATGAAGCCGCACACGACGGTCTCACGCAACTTCCCAACCGTACGGCCACCCTCGCAAGCCTCGAACGCGGTCTGGCCCGAACAGCTCGCGTGGGTGGCCAGCTGGCAGTGCTGTTCGTTGACCTGGATGACTTCAAGGACATCAACGACCTGCACGGCCATCACGCTGGCGACGCAGCACTGCGGGAGGTCGCCAGGCGGTTGGTGAGCAACGTCCGGGCCGGGGACGAGGTCGGGCGGCTCGGCGGTGATGAGTTCCTCGTGATAGCCGAGCCGGTGACGGGGGAACTCGAGGCAGTGGAACTCGGGCGCAGAATCCTGGCGGCGATGGCCGAACCGATTCAGATTGCAGGTGTGTCGTTCTCCATCGGCGCCTGCATCGGGATTGCCATGGCGGAGCGGGCTGACGTCACCGCCGAGGATCTCGTACGAGACGCCGACCTCGCCCTCTACGGGGCAAAGGAGCTGAGGCGCGGCACGGTGAGGGTCTGTGACGAAGAGCTCCGATCATCGGCCGCTGAGACCTCGGCGATAGTGGGGGACATGCGGGCTGCGATCGGCAATGACGAACTCCAGTTGCACTACCAACCCATAGTGGATGCGAGCAGCGAGGAGATCGTTGCGCTCGAAGCCCTGCTGCGTTGGCGACAGCCCGGCGCAGATGGCCTGGTGGCGCCCGAGGACTTCATCGCCGTTGCCGAACGCAGCTCGCTGATCACCGACATCGACCTGTGGGTACTCGATGGGGTGGCCGCGCAGATTGCTGAGTGGAGGCAGGCGGAACCCGATGCAGATTGGCCGGTGTCGGTCAATCTGTCCGGACGCCACCTGGCGAGCGCGCGTTTCGTAGGCGACATCCTCGATGCGCTCGCAAGACACGATGTGGCGCCCGCGCAGCTCGTGGTCGAGATCACCGAGGGGGCATTGGTGGATGACCTGCCAGGCGCTGCGTTGAAGCTGCAGCAGCTTCGCGACGCCGGGGTGGTTGTTTCGATCGACGACTTCGGAACCGGCTACACGTCGCTCGGGCACCTGCGTTCGTTGCCCTTCGACATCCTCAAGATCGACCGCACCTTCGCCGGCAGTGTGTCGCAGCGGCGATATGAAGCCACGATAACGAAGCTGATGATCGACGCCGGCCACCTGTTGGGAGCCAGGGTGGTGGCAGAGGGCATCGAAACGGCCGAGGGTGCAGCAGCGCTGCGGAGGATGGGCGCGGACGAAATGCAGGGCTTCTACTTCCATCGCCCGCGGCCGGCCGATCAGCTCTGGGAGTCGATCGTCGGTGTTCGAGGCTGAAGCCCGCCCGACCGGAGTTCAGGGCAGTCGCGGCGCGGAACTGCGCTTTGAGCGGTACATGGCGACATCTGCGGCAGCCACCAACTCCTCGGCACCGGAGGGCCCGGGCGGCGAGGCGGCAGTGCCGACGGTTGCACCCAGGTGGTACTCGGTGCCCTTGACATCGAATGGCTCATCCGCAACACCTGCGCGCAGGCGTTTGGCGACCCCTTCGGGGGGGCCTGCGTCCTCACACAGCACGACGAACTCGTCGCCCCCCCAGCGGGCCACGGTGTCCGTGGGTCGCATCAGAGTGGACAATCGTTCCGCAACCAGGCGAAGCAGCTCATCTCCGATCTGATGGCCGGCAGAGTCGTTCACCGCCTTGAATCCGTTGAGGTCGACAAAGGCAACCGTGACCGGGTGATGAACCCGGTCACGCCGAAGAAGGGCAAGGCGTAGGCGGTCGAGGAAGAGGGAGCGGTTCGCAAGCCCGGTCAGGTGGTCGTGGTTGGCCCTGTATGCGAGCTCGACTGTCTCCATGCTCGACTCATCCGCGTCGGTCACCGCGGCGAGCCATTCGATGGTCTCCCCGTCGGTGCCCACGCCCCCGAACACGGTTCCCCACATGGCCTCGGGTGCGTCATCCGCTGCCAGCCTCACGATCCCGGACCACTTCCCGTGTTCCAGGATCGTGGGGCGGATCTCCTCGTAGTAGCGGTTGAAGGTCTCGGCATGGAGCATGTCTGTCAGTCGCAGTGTCTCGGCCCTCTGCGGTGAGACACCGAGGATCTCGCACGCCCTGTGGTTCAGGTACATGACGTTCGCCCGGTCATCCGCGATGCCGATGAACCCACCGAAACCGTCGAGAACCGAGTGCATCGCCCGGCGCAGCTGGTCGCTCGCCGCGGCTTCGGTCTCATCCTCGATCGCCACAACCACTTCGCCGCTGCGGTGGTTCCTGAATCGCATCAACAGGTCGCGCCGGCGCCCCAACGATGGCAGCCGGATCGACTGCTCCAGCGCTGAATCCCAGGTTGCGGCCACGCACGTACGAATCGGCTCCGCGTCCACGGGGTCCACCAGGGAAGGAAGGTGTAGCCCGTCGAGTGCGCGGAGGTCGTCGCTCAACAGCTCGAGGGCGGTGTGGTTCGATCGAACGATGTCCAGTTCGGCGTCCAGCACCACTATCCCGACACCGAGCGCGTCCCAGTCGTCGACCTTCGCGGACCTCTGGTCTGGCAACTCGGCCCTCGTCGGCTCGTTCATCCGATCTGACTGCCCCCGCACTGAATCCCCATATTTCTACATGTTTCGTGCAGGGTACCGCAGCGCCGACTTTCGTGACGTCAGGTGGCTGCCGGAGCCCCGGCGGTCAACCATTCGCTCCAACGCGGCTCGTCGCGATTCGCGGCCGCTGCGCCGGCATCGCCGTAGAGGTAGCTCCACACCGACACCATCAGGGCGCCCTCGACACCTTCGGCTGCCACGAACGCCGTGCCCGGAGCCGGCTCGTCGACCACCAGCAACACGTGGTGTGGGGCTGCTTCGGTCACGGTCCCGCTGAGCGAGGGCCCGTCGGCGACCGCCAGCGTGATCCGTTCACCAACTGTGGGTTGCGTCTCGATGCCCAGTCCGCCCAGCAGACGTTTCCAGGCCTCATCCCGCGTGCCTTCCCAAGTGGCGATCGGGATGGACGGTGTGGCGGACTGTCCAGCGAAGTGCTCCATGTGCAGCTTCAGGTTGGCCATGAAAAGCTGCCAGCCCTCGGTCATCGCGTCGTACTGGTCGTCCCACTCGTCGCCCACGCCGTAACCGGAGTTCACCAGGCGAACCACACAGGACCCACCGTCGCGTGCCTCGACCAACCACTCAAAGGCCATTGGCCCTGCGTCCTCGCCGCCGTCGAACACGATGCGATTCGGTGGATCCCAAACCGCCACGCGGCCTGGCACCTTCATCTCCTCGCCGGGGCCGAAGGTCGCCAGCGCGCTACCACCTTCGCGTTCATCAACCTCGTG
>JBPCTP010000033.1:0-4270 GCA_051011615.1 Microthrixaceae bacterium
GGCTTCGGGTTGACCGAGATCCCGGAGAAGTTGGCGAACTCACCGTCATACGCGGCGTGGTCGGAGTCCCACACCGCTCGCATGGCCTCGATGTACTCGTCGGTACGGCGACCTCGTGCGGCCCAGGGGATGCCGAGGGCATCGAACTCCTCGCGCAACCAGCCGACACCGACACCCAGGTCCATGCGGCCGCCCGCGATCTCATCGAGGGTGGCCAACTGCTTCGCAAGAACCACCGGATTGCGCTGCGGCAGGATCAGAATGCCCGTCGCCAGCCGGAGACGCTCGCTGTGTGCGGCCAACCACGTGAGCCAGATGAGCGGATCGGGAAGCGGCGTGTCGGCTGCCATGGCCATCTTCCCGGATGGGTCGTAGGGGTAGGAGGACTCGTAGCCGTCGGGATAGACGACGTTCTCGACGGTCCCGACCGATTCGAATCCGGCATCGTCGGCCGCTTTGGCCATGGCCGCCGCACCATCAGGAGTGGCGAATCCGAGTGTGTTTGCGAAGAGGATCCCGTATTTCATGGCAGCAAACTAACGGCTCGGGCCCCCGCCTGTCGGCAGGGGCCCGGAACGTGCGTTGCGTTCTGCTGGCTCAGACCCGCCCGAAGGGATCGCCGCCGAGGTAGTCGTAGCGGTAGCCGCACACGTAGTAGCTGTTCGAGTAGGCCTGGTCGGGCACCGTGGGAGCAACCCCGGCAGCGACATCGGTGAGGAAGTCGGTGCCGAGGCCGGAGTTCACGAGCGCCTGCTCATGACCACCCGCTGTCTCCAACTGCACCCGCGTGCCACCACCAGCACCGTTGCCCGAAGCCGGAAGAGTCGTCTCGGCCGGATCCAGCAGCGGCGAGCCGTAGAAGCTCGACGGGTACTGCTTGTTCGCCAGGTCGAGACCGAGCGCAGTCGAGAAGTGGCGCGAGGCCTCGAGGGCCACACATCCATCGTTGGCCCCGGTGACGTTGACGTAGTGAAGCCCGGCGGGCAGGTCGTCGGCGTCGACGTTGATGCCATCGGATACCTCGGTCGTTGCCTGCACGAGCTGCACAAGCGGGTTCAGTTCGTCGAGGGGCACGTCATCGGCGGTGAACAGCGCCAGGCTGTTGCGCTGGAAGGTGTGAGCAAGCGAGTGGTACTGGCCACCCGAGCCCGAGCTGGAGTACACGGCCTCGAGGCCGGTCGTGGCCTTGGCCACGAGCGGGAGCGACCAAGCGCCCTGGCTGTGGCCGGAGGCCACCGATGCCGTGTCGTCGGTCTCGACCGTGCCGGTTGTGCCGACGGTAGCGCCGTCGATGCTGAAGGCTTCGAGGGCCCGCAACAGGGAGATGTGATCCGATGCCTGCTGGAGGGGATTGGCGCGCCCGGCATTCGGATTGATGAAGTTGGCGTAGAGCAGGCCGGGCTGGTCTGCCGCCGCGATGCCCACGCCGCTCAGGGTCGAGCTGGTGGCGCCTGCCATGTGCGCCGGGATCTCGGCGAACACGTAGCCGTCGTAGCTGTACGGCGGTGGGTTGGCGTCGCTGTCGCCCTCGGAGTCGATGTGGCCGAGGTGTGCCACGCTCGGCCAACCGGCGCCCGGGGCCGTGCCGCAAGGAACCCGCATGCGCACGGGCACGTCACGTTGTTTCTTGAGCTCTGCCACGCCGCCGACAACATCGATGGCGCCACCGCTCTCGAGGTACGGGTAGTAGCCGATCTGGAAGTCGGGCACCGAAAGGGTGCCGGTGAGCAGGCTGTTGGTGGCTCCACCACCGCCGCCGGTCGGATCGACTGCACACGGATCCTGACTCTCCACGGTGAGCGTCGGCGTTGGCAGAGCGGCATGCGCTGCTGCGATCGCGTCGATCTCGACCGTGGTGTCCTGGGTGCGGTAGACGCTGAAGGCCACCACGTCCGCGGGATCCCACGAGGTGCTGGCCGAAACAGCCGCGCTCACGTCGGCCTTCTGAGCCTGCAGCGCAGTCCAGGTCGGTTCGTCCACGCCGCGCGTGTCGTCCCATGCCCCGTCGAGCTGCGAAATGAGCGGTGCCGGGTCAAGCGGCGTACCGACTGTGTCGAGAACCCCGTTGAAGACAACCGCGGCGTAGTTCGTAGCGGGATCGAGAGGGTGTCCCGGATACGGCACGAGGGAGAGCAACCGGTTCGGGCTGTAGCGATCCCCGGTTGGCTCGTAGACGGCCAGAACGGGATGACGGCTGTAGCCGTCGTCGAGGTTGATGAGCATCGCCGTGGCCGAGGCCGTGAGGCTCGCATCGGCGGTGGTTGGAAGCGACGAGGCATCGACATCCGCGTTGGCCTGGAAGTAAACCGCTGTGTTGGTACCGAAGTCGGTGATCGAAGCGGCTGCCTTGCTGACGGACTGCGCCAGGAACGGCACCGGCGGAATCGGGTCGACCAACGGATTCCTGGCCAAACCGGGCAGGCCACGCATGTCGATGGTGCCTGTGGGGAGCTTGCGGATGTCATTGGGCCACGGAAGCGAGAAGAATCCCCCCGCGCGGTTGGCGATCATCATGAAACCGTTGTGCGGCGGCACCGCCGTCACGGTCGGTCCGGTCCCCCCACCGCCGCTGTAGCTCGGCGCGCAGGCAGCGAACAGGAGTACGGTTACGAGCGCCAACGCGCCAAATCCCATGCGAGCGCGGGTGCGCCTCGATGACATCGCCATGGTGATCCCCCTCGGATGCTTGTGATGCCATCCTGCTCGCCACAGCCACCGAGCGCAAGCGAACGGACGGCGCGGCGTCAGTCGATCGCGGCGGCGAGAAACTGCTCGAATCCCTCGATGTCGGCGTTCACCCTCAGGCGGCCCGCCGGACCCCGTCCGACATCCAACGCCGGACAGAAGAACCCCCCATCTGCGGTGAAGAAGTGCGGCGAACCGACCACACCCAGCTCCTGTCCCCTGGCATGCTCGGCCATTACTGCCGCTGTGTTGGCCTCTCCATCCGCCGGATCGAAGTCGATCCCATATCGTTCCGCCACCTGGGTGAGCACCTCGGGATCGGCAACGTCGCTGCCCAGCTCGAAGAGCAGGTGCCGCAACTCGAGGCTCACCAATTCACCGAGGTGCGGGTCCTTTGCACAAGAGGCGGATGCCAACGCCATGGCTGGTATGGAGGTGGAGGGAAACGAATCCGGATCGAACCCCGCGAAAAGGTCATGCGGTATCTGTGGGCGGATCTCGACGATTTCCTCGGCGATGAACGCAGCGTCGAGAGGCTGGCCGTTGACCACCTCGAGCGGCCAGGCCCGCACGACCAGCGTTGCCTCAGAACCCCGTTCTGTACGCGCTGCCACGAACCGGAGCAGACCGACGTGCGCGAAGGGGCATCCGACGTCGGCGAACACCTCGACTGGGACCATGGTCCACAACACTACGGTTGCCGCAATGGCTTCAGGCGACGGCGGCATCTCTTCGACCGAGGAACTCCTGGCCGAGCTCGTCGCCTCCCTACCGGGCGGTGGCGAGGCGCGCCCGGGTCAGGCCGAGATGGCAACGCTCGTCGCAGGGTCACTTCGCGACCGCCGGCGAATGGCAGTACGTGCCGGAACCGGCACGGGAAAGAGCCTGGCCGTGCTCGCCGCCATCGCGGGCACCGGCGTGCGCACTGTGGTGGCCACCGCCACCAAGGCCCTGCAGGATCAGTACGCTGACAAGGAGCTGCCGCACCTCGTCGAGCACATTCCGATCACCTGGGCTGTGTTGAAGGGACGATCGAACTACCTGTGCCTGGAGCGGCTCGCCGAAGCGCGATCGGTGCTTGCGGGCGAGCCCACCGCGGCGGCACAGGAGGAACTGTTCGAGTCAGCGTCGAAGACAACCCCGGATGCCGAGCTGCCCGAGGACTTCGAGAACGGATTCTCAGCCATCGAGGACTGGGCGGAGGAGACCGAGGCCGGCGATCTTTCGGAGCTGCCCTTCGAGGTCGACCGACGAACTGCACCCTGGGTGTCCACTGGCCCGGAGGGATGCCCCGGTGCGGCGCTGTGTCCGCACGGGGAGGACTGCTTCGCCGAGAAGGCCATAGCCCGAGCCCGTGAGGCCGATGTGGTGCTGGTCAACACAGCGTTGCTGGGGGCGGACCTGGCACTCGATGGTGCCCTGTTGGGCGGCGCCGATGCATATGTGATCGACGAAGCCCACGAGGCCGAGGACATCCTGGGTGGCGCGTTCGGTGCCGAGGTGCGCGGGGACGACCTGCTGCGGGTCGAGCGAAACCTACGGGTCGCCACATCGGAGGCCGGCGATGTCAGGGAAGAACTCAGGC
>JBPCTP010000034.1:0-2717 GCA_051011615.1 Microthrixaceae bacterium
GATCTGCTGCGGCAAGGGCGCAGACATTGTATCTGGCGGTAATGGCGATGATCTGAGCCTGGGCGGATGGGGAGGGTGCGAGGACGTGCTTCGAGGCGGCCACGGCGACGACACCATCGTGGCCAGCAAGGGAACGGCGCTGGTCAGCGGTGGACCAGGCAATGACTCGATCCGTGCTGGCAACATCGGTCGGATCTTCGCCGGCGACGGTGACGACACGGTCAAGACGAACAACTCCCGCGGCCTGGTGGCCCATGGAGGACCCGGCAACGACACCATGGAGGCACGAAACGGCGGAACCTTCTTCGGCGACGACGGCGACGACACGCTGAAAGCAACCAGAGGTGTCGGTGGACTCTTCGGTGGCCCAGGAAACGACTCTCTCACGGGACGCAACTTTGGCACCCTCATCGTGGGGGGCGACGGCGACGATCTGCTGATGGGCGATCGGGGCAGAGACGAACTCTCAGGCGGGCCCGGAAATGACGAACTGCACGGCAAAGGCCGGTCGGACGCCCTCAACGGTGGTCCCGGCAACGACATCCTCTTCGGCGGCGGATGCACGAGCTGCGACCGCACCGACGACACACTTCGTGGCGGCGCCGGGGACGACACCCTCGTGGGCAACGCCGGCAACGACAGGCTCAGCGGCGGCGAGGGCAACGACACTGTCGAGGGCCGCCTCGGCAACGACGACCTCCACGGCGGGTCCGACGACGACACCCTCTACGGCCAAGAAGGCGACGACACCCTCGCCGGTGGCACCGGCATCGACTGGTGCGCCGGTGGGCCAGGCACCGACACCCACATCGGCGGCTGCGAGGTTCTCGACGACATCCCGTAGGCCGGTGCGCGGCTTGCTCGGAGCCCCTGGCTCCTACCTGGTCTTCGACCAGACCAACAGGGTCCAGCAACACCCGGCTGGTAGGGGGCTACCCGAGGGGATCTGTGCGGGCCTTGTTTGGCGGCCACCGCTGCTCACCAGAGCACATGGGACCCGTGCCGCTAAGCCCGCCGACGGTCGGGTCCGCCGATGTCGGGTCGGTCGTCGGGAAACACGATTCAGTGGGTCATGCCGTGGTCGCGGAACCGGGCCCACGTGTCGACGTCGAAACGCAGCATGAAGATCCCTTCACCGGCGGGGATGATCCCGCCCGGGTCCACTGTCCAGCTGGCCGGGTCGTCGGGGTCGTCGCCGAGGTCACGGATGCGGACAACCCAGTCCCCGGCCTCGGGGTTCTGGGACCAGAGGTAGCGGGAGCCGTCTTCGTCGCTGCTGGTGCCGTTGGGGTAGTCGGCGGGGAAGCTCCTCATTCTCCTACTCGTCGAGGATCTCCCCGCATGCCCCTGGGCGTAGCAGAGGCAGTGATCGTCGATCGGACCAGCCGGTCGCTGTTCGACCACCAATCAGTTGCTGGGTCCCAGGCTCGGCCCCTCGGCCCACCCGTGTGGTTTGCCCGTGTCGGGGTCAAGGACCAGGAAACCGCCTTTGCGGCAGAGAGCCCGGCATCATTGAGCGGCGCTGCGATCGCCGAGGAAGCGGTGGGCATCGACCAGCCAGCCATCCTCGGTCTCCACCAACCTGATGACGGAGAACCCGGTGGAGAAGAATCCTCCACCGCTGGCATCGTTGGCTCTCGACACGATGTAGGTGTCCCCGCCACCGACCACTTCGTCGTCACCGATGGTCTCGATCACATAGTCCGAACTGTAGAGATTGACCTCGTCGGCGTAAGCATCCTTGTCTTTGACGGTCTCGCCCACGGACAGGAACGTGTAGTCGTCCGTCACCGTGACCAACATCGCATCGCCATCGTGGTCCACTGCCGTGGCCTCGGTGTAGGCCGCCAGAGCGTCGACAGCCTCAGCCGGTAACTCGACCGATTCCGACGAGCCCTCCGACGAGTCGTCGTCGCTCCCACATCCTGCAACCAGCAGCACCAACACGAGGCCGAGGCCCCCGAACGTGCGCATCACCAGACTCTTCATGACCGTTCCTCCGCCGTAGGACTCACCATCGTTCTGTCGCACTCAACGTACGACTGGTGGTGCTCGTCGACCACGGACCAAAGCCCCTTCCGAGGAAGACGAACGGAGACCGATCCCGGCTCAGCCCACCTGCCCACCTCCGAGGACCTGGTCGACTACAGCCGAGGGGTACAGCGTCTCGCAAGGGATGCCATTCAGGTCAGCGTCCATGCGGTCAGGCTGCCCGTCCTCGAACCAGTAGGCGAGCATGTACAGGTAGGAACGCTCGTTGGGATGGACCAACTCGACAGCGCCGGGGAAGTACTGGCCGAACAGGTCCCGGCAGAACAGGCCCGTTCCAAGTTGTTCATGGACTCGGGGAATGGAGAACTGGGTGTCGTAGGCGACGGTGCCAGCGTCGGCGGTCACCACCAGCAGGGCCTCGGTCATGTGCTCTAGGGGATACCGGGTCTCATCGACAACCAGGTCGCAGATCAACACCGTGCCCCGGCCAACGACGGCAGTGTCGGCCGACTCGCAGCTCACGGCAAAGACACCAGGGGAGGTCCCGAAGCGGGGGTTCAGCTCGTCCTCGATCCGCTGACGGACGCTGCCGAGCATGACCGCCCGGGGTGCCGGTGTGGTCGAGGCCACCGTGGGCGGAGGTGTCGTGGTCGTGGCCACTGAAGTCGTGGGGGCGGCCGTGGAAGCGGTGGAGGGCGTGCGAGTTGTGGTGACCAGGCTGGTGG
>JBPCTP010000035.1:0-3653 GCA_051011615.1 Microthrixaceae bacterium
GCCGGACTCCGCCTTCACATGGTTCGGGATAGACCTGCCCGGTGATGAGGAGATCCAGGGTGCCGAGGGCGAAGGAGGCTCCGACGAGGACCTGCCCGGGTCTGCCGGAAACCTCACGACGACCACGCCGGAGCGACCGACCGACGGCTAGTACGGTCTGCACCGCGTGCAGAACATGACACAACTACTGGCCTCAATTCCTGCCCCTCCGTCGGACTCCCTCGGGCCCTTCCGCCTGTACGGGCTGATGATCGCGCTCGGCGTTCTCGCCGCGGTCTTCATAGCGCAGCGTCGCTGGCGTCGGTGGGGTGGCGACGAGGACGACATCATCACCGTCGCCATATGGGCAGTGCCCGCAGGCCTGATCGGGGCGCGTCTTTACCACGTGATCACCGACTGGACCGCCGAGCGGGTCATCACCAACGATGCAGGCGTCCTCGAGACGGTCACATATGCCGATCGGCCACTCGACGCTCTCAAGATCTGGCAGGGCGGTCTCGGTATTCCGGGCGGGGTACTGGTCGGTGCGATCGTCGGGATCGTCGTGGCCAACCGGATCGTCCCCTCCTGGCGTCGCCTGATCGACGCTGTGGCGCCGGGCATACCCGTTGCACAGGCGATCGGTCGGATGGGCAACTACTTCAACCAGGAGCTCTACGGCCGTCCGACCGACCTTCCCTGGGGACTCGAGGTGGAGGCGGCGAATCGGCCTGCGGAGTACGCAGATGCGGCGACGTTCCATCCCACCTTTCTCTACGAGGGGTTGTGGAACCTGGGTCTCGCCGGTCTCATCATCTGGGGCAGCAATCGGTACGTGCTCCGGCCCGGCCGCTGGTTCGCCGTGTACGTCACCGGATACGGGCTGGGCCGCTTGTGGGTCGAGGCACTGCGGATCGACGAGGCGACGCTGATAGCGGGTGTGCGGGTCAACATCTGGATGTCGATGGTCATCATCCTCGGCGGGCTCCTCTGGTTCTTCTGGGGTGGTTCGCCATTGGACGCGGAAGCGACCCAACGCCTTCGTTCCGGCGTGCAGCTGGACGTCATCTTTGCCGCCGACACCAGCTTCGCCGGCAGCGATGAGTCAGAGGTTGATGCGACCGCAGACGGGGACAAGCCCGACGACGAGACCTCTGACGAGGAGCAACAGGCTGAGGTGAGCTCAGGTGAGGGATCCGAGGAGGCCGAGACCGGCAAGTCGGACTCCGTCGGAGAATCCGGGCCAGATCCTGACTGACCAATCTCCGAACTCCCGATTCGAGAGCGCAACACAGCCGAGTCCGCTGTCGGGATCGAGCCACAGCATGGTTCCGGACCCACCGAAATGCCCATGTGTGGACCTCTGTGCCGTTGAGCCGCTCCAATGGGGAGACTTGTTGCCGCGCAACTCAGGTCCGAATCCCCAGTCGCAGGGCCGTTGGGCACCCCAGCCGGGCAGGATTCCGTCGAGATCTCCCATCTGCACCTGACGGGCCGCCCGGGCGGTCGAGGGGTCCAGTAGTCGACTCCGGCGGTACTCAGCCAGGAGTTGCAGCAGGTCCTCCACGCTGGAGAAGAGATCCTTGGCAGGTGAGCCCCGCAACTCCGAAGAGGCCATGCCCAGGGGATCGAGGACACCCTCGGCCAGGTAGTCGGCGAATGCAATGCCGGTCCTGTCCTCGACATGGCGAGCCAGGACCTCGTAGCAGGTGTTCGAGTAGATCCTCCGCGTGCCGGCCGCGGCGATGACCGTGTCCGAGTCGAAGTCATAGCCGCCCGCGTGGCACAACAGGTGGGCCACGGTCGCGCCTTGCGGGCCAAGCGGATCGGCCAGCGCCATCGCCCCCTCCTCGATGGCCAGCAGTACCGCACGCGCAGTTGCCAACTTGGAGATGGAGGCGACGCGCACGACACGTCGAGTATCGCCGTAGGAGCCGACCATCCCGTGCGCGCTGCTGGCTGCTGCGGCTGCGAAGTCGGCGTCCCAACGCTGCACGGCTGCCAGCGCGTCCTCGATCGACGTGTGGGCGGCGGATTCAGCCTCCGGGGCTCCTACCGGTACGCTTGGGTCCATCATCGAAGAGAACTCCGAGAAATGACTGCAACATTCGAATCCCTCGGCCTGGACGCTGACATCTGCTCAGCACTTGCACAACGTGGCATCGAAACCGCCTTCCCGATCCAGGAAATGACCATCCCGGACATCCTCGCCGGTCGCGACGTCTGTGGAAAGGCGAAGACCGGGTCGGGCAAGACTCTCGCGTTTGGCCTCCCACTCATACAGCTACTCGATCGCGCGGAGTCTGGTCATCCGACGGGGCTGGCCCTCGTGCCAACCCGCGAGTTGGCCACGCAGGTTCGCGACGAGCTCACTGCCGCGGCGCATGCCCGCGGCGTGCGTATTGCCGCCATCTACGGCGGGGACCCGATCGAGAAGCAGATCAAGATCCTTCGCGACGGTATCGACTTCGCCGTGTGTACCCCGGGGCGAGCGATCGACCTCATCGAACGCGGAGACCTGTCGGTCGCCGGTGTGTCCAAGGTCGTGATCGACGAAGCGGACCGCATGGCCGACATGGGATTCCTGCCCCAGGTCGAGTGGATCCTCAGGAACGTCGAGGGCACACACCAGACGATGCTCTTCTCCGCCACCCTCGATGGCGTGGTCGACTCCCTGATTCGTCGCTACCAGCACGAACCCGCCCGTCACGAGGTCGAGAGCAAGGGTCCGTCGGTCGAGAACATGACCCACGTGTTCCTCCAGGTACACGACATGGACAAGGTGAAGGTCGTCGCATCGATCATCCGTGGCGCAGACCGCACGATGGTCTTCTCGGCGACCAAGCACGGGGCCGACAGACTGGCCAACAAGCTGTCCGATGAAGGGGTCGAAGCCCGGGCCATTCACGGCGACCTGCGCCAGAACCTGCGTGAACGCTCACTGGCAGCGTTCTCCAAGGGCAAGGTGGACGCTCTCGTGGCAACCGACGTCGCTGCACGGGGTATTCATGTCGACGACGTCGACGTCGTGGTCCACTACGACCCGCCGTCGGATCACAAGACCTACGTTCACCGCTCGGGCCGTACCGCGCGCGCCGGTGAATCGGGAGTGGTGGTCACTCTCGTGTTGTGGAACGAGGAGCTCGAGGTGAAGCGAATGCAGAAACGCCTCGGCATCGACGTGGAAGCCGTCGAGGTGTTCTCGAATGACGAACGCCTGGCCGATCTGCAGCGTTTCGAGGGTCTGACCGGCTGAACCAACACCCATCCGCGAATCGCGGTGGTGGCGGCACAACAATCGAACAGGTGTCAGTCACCGGTCAGCCGCGCACCTTGGTCGACCGTCACGAGGCGGCGATCGACCCCGAGCGGCGAGTCAGGCTGGGTGCCCACTACACGCCTGCGGACTTGGCGACGCGTCTGGTCCGGTTGGGATTCACTGCTCTCGGCCACGTTCCGCGACGCGTCGTGGATCCGAGCTGCGGTGCCGGTTCGATACTGCTCGCCGTGGCCGATGAACTCCTGGCAGCAGGAGTGCCTGTGGGGGAGGTGCCCGGCCGCCTGGTCGGATTCGATCTGGACCCACAGGCCATCGAGGCGGCGCACCGGGCCATCGCCGTCTGGAGGAGCGCTCACGACCACTATGGAGGCGCTGGGGGCCCTGCCACCCTGGA
>JBPCTP010000036.1:0-6186 GCA_051011615.1 Microthrixaceae bacterium
TCATGGTCCTGGGTCGACTCGGTGCGCGAGGGCCAACCGCTCGACACCCCTCACGCCCTGGCGATGATCCAGCTCGACGGTGCGGACACCTCGATGCTCAACGTGATCGATGCGCCGAGCCCCGATGCTGTCAGTACGGGCGCCCGGGTCCGCATCCGTTGGGCCGATGACCGCCAGGGCCTGTTGAACGACATCGCCTGCTTCGAACTGGTGGAGGGATCCTGATGCCCGCTGAAAGCGACCGTACGGTCTCGACCTTGCCGGCCGGCCTCTGGAGCCAGCCGCAACCCGAAGTACCCGACCTCGACGGCGAGCCAGTACAGCGAATCACGGTGCCGGCCACCATGGTCTACAGCTACACACCGGGTACTGCGCCAACCCGATTCCTACGGGGACTCGCCGAGAAGAAGATCCTCGGCGGGCGGGTCGGAACCGATGGCGATGTCTACGTGCCGTCGCGCGGCATGGACCCCGTCCTGGGCCTTCCCGTCACCGAGGATGTCGAGGTCGGTCCAAAGGGATCGATCACGTCGTTCTGTGTGGTGCACATCGGCTTCGGGGAGAAGGCACCGCCGACGCCGTTCGTGTCGGCACTCATCCTGCCCGACGGAGCCGAGGTGTCACTCTACGGAACCATCCTCGGTGTACCGCTCGAGGAGGTACGGATCGGCATGCGTGTGGAGCCGTTCTGGGCCGACGAACTCACCACGAGCTTCGAGAACATCACTCACTGGGAGCCCATCGACGAGCCCGATGTGCCCGCCGAACAGCTGAAGGGACACATGTGATGAAAGACGTCGCAATCGTCTCGGTCGCCCAGGGCGACCACGTACGCGCACAGGCCCTGCTCAACGAGGTCGAGATGGTGCAGCCCATCATCCGCGCAGCCCTCGACGGGGCCGGTGCGGACATCTCCGACATCGGCTTCACCTGCTCCGGCAGCTCGGACTACCTGGCCGGCCAGGCATTCAGCTTCGTCATGACCCTCGATGCCGTGGGCGCATGGCCGCCGATCCAGGAGTCACACGTCGAGATGGACGGCGCCTGGGCTCTGTACGAGGCCTGGCTGAAGATCCAGGCCGGTCACGCCGAGACCGCTCTCGTATACGGCTACTCAAAGGCTTCCCCCGGCGACCTCCCTCGGGTGCTGAGCCGTCAACTCGACCCTTACTACTACGCACCGTTGTGGCCGGACTCGATCGCAATGGCAGGGCTCCAGGCCCGTTCCATGCTGGATGCAGGTGCGATCACCGAGGCCGAGATGGCCGAGATCGCCCACCGCAGCAGAACGGCTGCGGAGTCGAACCCGCATGCACAGCTCAAGGGCTCGGCCTCGGTGGAGGAACTACTCGCTTCCGACTACCTGTCGGATCCGCTCCGCAAGCACGACTGCCCACCGATCAGTGACGGTGGCTGTGCGATCGTGCTTGCGAGCGGCGACAAGGCGGCCGAGTGGGCCGAGCGCCCCGCCTGGATCCGCGGAATCGACCATCGCGTCGATTCGCACAACTTCGGAGCCCGTGACCTGACGAGGGCCCCTTCGATCGCCAAGGCGGCGGAGAAGGCAGGCGTGGCCGACGGCAAGATCGATGTGGCCGAGCTCTGTGCTCCCTTCACGCATCAGGAGAAGATCGTTCGCACCGAACTGGGCCTGGACGACGACGTCGAGGTGAACCCATCCGGCGGCCCTCTGGCCGCGAACCCGATCATGGCCGCCGGCCTGCTCCGACTCGGCGAGGTCGCCAACCGGATCATGTCCGGAGATGTCGACCGAGGAGTGGCCCACGCAACCAGCGGCCACCTCCTCCAACAAAACCTCGTAGCGGTGCTGGAGGGGAACTGATGACGTACGCAACAACGCCGCAGGGCGCGGTGCCAGCCGCCCCGAGAACCAGCGTCCGAGTCACTTGCGATCCGGGGCAGTCAAGGCCGGAGGGGGAATCATGAGCAACAACAACGTGGCCGTCGTGGGTGTCGGTCAGACGGACTACTCCGCGGTTCGCGGCGACGTCTCGCTTCCGGGTCTCCTGCGAGAGGCCACCTATCGGGCGCTCGACGACGCGCACCTGACGATGGACGACATCGATGCGATCGTCGTTGGCAAGGCGCCCGACTTCTTCGAGGGCATCATGATGCCCGAGACGTATCTGGCCGAGGCGTTGGGTGCAGTGGGCAAGCCATTGTTCCGGGTCCACACAGCAGGCTCCGTGGGTGGTTCCACGGCCATCGTGGCCGCCAGCCACGTGCAGTCCGGAGTGCACGAGCGCGTGCTCACGATCGGCTGGCAGCAGCAGTCCGTGTCCGAGGCGATGTGGGCGCTCTCGTTCCCGATCCCGTTCCAGCAGCAGCTCGTCGCAGGCGCGGGTGGATACTTTGCTCCGTTCATTCGTGAGTACATCCGGCGCTCGGAAGCTCCGGAGGACATCGGCATCCTCGTGGCCCTGAAGGACCGCCTGAATGCGCTCAAGAATCCGTACGCGCATCTGCACGAGCCCGACATCACCTATGACTCCATCAAGGAGTCGTTCATGTTGTGGGAGCCGATCCGGTACTCGGAGACCTGTCCGTCATCCGACGGCGCAATCGCAATGGTGCTCGCCGGCGAGAAAGCCGCCGAAGCGAGTGCGGCATCCAGCGGTGTGGCCCCGGCATGGGTGCATGGCACCTCGATGCGTTCGGAGCCGGCAACGGCGAATGGCCGCGACCAGGTGTCGCCGTTGGCGGGCAAGCAGTGCGCCGCAGACGTCTACGCCCAGGCAGGGATCAGCGACCCTCTCGCTGAGATCGACATGGTCGAGATGTACGTGCCGTTCTCCTGGTACGAGCCGATGTGGCTGGAGAACCTTGGATTCGCCGAGGAGGGCGAGGGTTGGAAGCTGACCCAGGAGGGCGTCACCGAGATGGGTGGCGACCTTCCGGTGAACTGCTCCGGTGGTGTGCTCTCGACCAATCCGATCGGTGCGTCCGGCATGATCCGCTTCGGCGAGGCTGCCATGCAGGTGCGTGGCCAGGCCGGCGACCACCAGATAGACGGTGCGCGTACCGCTCTCGGCCATGCCTACGGCGGCGCCGCCCAGTTTTTCGCGATGTGGGTGGTGGGGGCTGAGAAGCCGTAGTCGTTGGTCCACATCTGTGTCCGAGGCCTTGGCCGAGGCACGGTTGGGGATGTGGGTGGTGGGGGCTGAGAAGCCATAGTCGCGAGGCCGCGTCTGGGTCACGCAATCTGCGCGTAGGGTCGAAGCGTGTCGTCGAAGGTGAAAAAGAGCCAACCTGGTCGGGGCCTGATCATTACCGGCGCCGTCCTGATGGCGGTGGGCGTGCTCGGCATTGTGCTGACCGTCGGGATCCTGGGTTCTCGGCTGGACCTCGAGTCGTTCTCGCGTGACGTTGCGATCAACGGCGAACTGGATTCCGCCGTGCCGGGGCAGATCGGTTTCAGGATCATTGAGTCGCTGTCGTCCGACGACGACACGATGACCGTTGGCGTGGCTCTCAACTCTTCGAGCACCGCTTTCGACTGCGAGATCGTGGATGTGCGGGGCGAATCGATTCTCGTTCGGCGGGGATCGAGCAACGACACGTTCGTCAGTGGCGATGTCGACGCCGACTGGACCGTGGCGGTGGTTGCCGAAGACCTCGATCCGGGGGAGTACTCGGCTCGGTGCGAGGCGGAGGGCGAGCCGTCGGCCGCACCCGATGCCCAGTTCACTGTCGGCCGGATCCTCACGGAGTCGGAGATGTTTGGACTGGTGGGCCCGGTGTTCGGCATCCTCGGTGCCATCGTCGTCGGCGGTCTTGCGGGCCTCGTGGGGCTTGTCCTGTTGATCGTTGGACTGGTGCGACGCAACAAGGCCGACAAACTGCCCCCGTCGCCACCGGGGCAAGCGCACACACCTTGGTCCCAGGCTCCACCCAGCGGGCCGACTGCGGCGCCGCCG
Source organism: Microthrixaceae bacterium (assembly GCA_051011615.1). Taxonomy (GTDB): domain Bacteria; phylum Actinomycetota; class Acidimicrobiia; order Acidimicrobiales; family Microtrichaceae; genus JBPCTP01. The sequence goes on from JBPCTP010000036.1 coordinate 3,939, forward strand.
TCTTCTCCGTGGGAGCAGCCGCCAGCCGGAAGCCCGCCTTCATCGCCGCCGTCTTCTCCGTGGGAGCAGCCGCCCGGTGAGAACCCGCCTCCACCGCCGCAACGCGTGTGACGTGCAGTATCGCTCGAGCCGAAGCTCAGCCAGCGAACGGGTCGGTGCCGAACTTGCGCGAGGCAGTCTCTTCCAGCTGGTACTCGAATGTCTCGGATCCGACGTAGATGTCCGCTGACTCGTCGATGCCCTCGGCGTAGAACTGGGCCGCCCACTTGCGGAACTTGGTGAAAGGGCCGTCGGTGTCGGCCAGGGCCGGCCGCTTGATGTACGCCTTGTTGGCCCAGATGGGGCTGTCTTCTTGTACCTGCTTGTCGATCTCGTCCACGAATGCCTGGCCCACGCTGGAGTCGATTCCGTCGTCGCCGAGCTTCTTCACGGTGAAGGTGAATCGCATGTGGCATTCGTTTTCGTTGATCGGCGTGTTGCAGCCCATGAGGATCGTGTCGACGATCCCACCGAAGTGGATCACGGAGAATCCCGGCCCGAAGGAGTCGGCGTTGATGTGCCCGTCAACCACACCGCGAGGCGTCGGGAACTTCTGGACGGACTTCATCTTGGTGAAGGGGCCGTCCTGTTCGTAGCTGACCAGCTCCGGCACTTCTTCGGTGTGGTGCACGTAGCGGAAGTGCGCCGAATCGACTCCGTTCTCCGCCAGGTCCTGCCACGGTGCGGGAACGTGGTAGTCACGTACCTCGACCGCCGTGTAGTTCTCCGAGTCGTTGAACTCCGGCACCTCGGGAATCTCCCACTGGGGCTCGATGCCCTCGGGGTGGTACCACGCCATGAGGATCCCGTTGCGTTCGATGGTGGGGAACGACTCGATGCACGCCTTCTTGTTCGTGCGCTGCGAATAGGGAATCAGTGAGTTGTTGCCGTCGCCGGTGAACCGCCACCCGTGGAAAGGGCAGGCGAGCTCATCGCCGTGCACGGAGCCGCCATAGGCCAGATGTGCTCCGAGGTGCGGGCAGTGCGCCGAGTTCAGGTGCACCTCGCCATTGTCATCGCGCCACAGCGCGAGGTGTCGTCCGAAGTACTCGAGTGGCTTCACCTCACCGGGCTTCACGTCGCCCGGCCAGCCCACCTGGAACCATCCGAACGGGATGGGAAACGGTGACCGCATGCCGTTGTTGATGATCGCGCCGTTGCTGTTCGTCACTGGTCGCACCTGCCTGGTCGCACGCCGCTCGCCTTGGGTGGCGGGTGCCTCCGATAGAAAACTAGAACCTGTTCCACTTTAGCAGCGCACTGTGGCCGAGCAACATGCGGCGATCGCAGGATTGTGACGGCGTGGCAGCAGTCAAGCTCGCTCCAACCCTCCAATGCGCCAACCCGCCACACCCCAACGCAGGTCACGCCCCACGACGCCGATGGCGAGGCACACTGACACCATGCGCACTTCACCTGCCGCCGCGACCGCTGTAACTCTCGCCACCGCAGCCGTGCTGTTCACTGGTTGCGGGTCGTCCTCGCAGGCGACTGCCGAGAGCGGGGAGCGCGAAGGGAGCTCGGGTGCTGCGGATCCAGCGGAGCGAGATTCAGGGGCAACCGATGAGCCAGCACCAAGTTCGGGTGACTTCTGTGCCCAACTCGCTGAGCTGTCATCAGCGGAGGTCTCGATCGATGACGACCCCGAGGCAGCACGCGCGGCCGCCCAGCAGCTGAGGGAGCTCGGCGAGGTGGCGCCACCCGAGGTTGCCGATGCCGTGGCTGTGTTCGCGGATCTGGTGGACACCATGGCCGAGTTGGACCCGGAGGAGGAATCAGCAGGGATGGACGCCTTCGGCGAAATGATGGAGCTCATGTTCAGCCCAGAGCTCATCGAGGCATCGCTGACACTCGAGAACTACCTCGTCGAGGAATGTGGGATGGATCCGACCCAGGCCGAGCAGATCTTCGGCAGCGGCGATATCGGTGGCAGCGGACCGGACGTGTCGATACCCGAGGGTGACGACCAGTTCCCCGACACCGGCGAAGGTGCGCCCGGATCTGACGATGACCCGGATGGCATCAGCCTCGATGACATGGAGGCCCTCGAGGAAGCGAACTCGTCGGCATCCTGGACGCAGAAGCCAACATCGACCGGTATCGCCAACGATCAGTTCATCACTCTGTCGGCAGCCGAGTCCGGCGAGCGGGCGTTCACCCGGACCGAAGCACTGGAAGCATGCGAGGCGATTCGTACAGAGTTCGAATC
>JBPCTP010000037.1:0-7946 GCA_051011615.1 Microthrixaceae bacterium
GCTCACAACCGTCCCATGGGGACGGTTTTCTTTTGTCCGGATGAAGGTACGGACTGAAGTCAGAGCAGCAAGAGACATGCGACCAGAGACACGGAACCAGAGACACGGAACCAGAGATGGCACCAGATACATGGAACCAATGACATGAGCTACAGGATTGGAGTGGTCGGAGGCGACGGCATCGGCCCCGAAGTCACCGCAGAGGCGCTCAAGGTGCTCGACGCCACCGGAGTGGACGTCACCCTCACCGACTACGACCTCGGCGCCCATCGTTACCTCGAGGACGGCACGGTCCTGCCCGACGAGACCCTCGACGAGTGGCGAGAGCTCGATGCAATTCTGCTCGGTGCGGTGGGCGATCCTGCGCCCGGTCAGGCGGCACCCCCCGGACTGGTCGAGCGCGGGATCCTGCTGAAGATGCGATTCGAGATGGACCAGTACATCAACCTGCGTCCCTTCCGGCTCACAGACAAGGTCGACTTCGAGGTGATCCGTGAGAACACCGAGGGTACCTATGCGGGCGAGGGGGGCTTCCTGCGAAAGGGCACGCCCCAGGAGATCGCCACCCAGGGGTCGGTCAACACGCGAATGGGTGTCGAGCGTTGCATTCGTTTCGCCTTCGAACGCGCCCTGACCACCGAACGCAAGCAGCTCCACCTGGTGCACAAGAAGAACGTGCTCACCTTCGCCGGCGATCTGTGGCAGCGAACCTTCGACGACGTCGCTGTCGAATATTCCGACGTCACCACCGGCTACGACCACATCGACGCCGCCTGCATCCATTTCGTCGAGCGCCCGGAGCGCTACGACGTGATCGTGACCGACAACCTCTTCGGCGACATCCTCACCGACCTGGGAGGCGCGGTAGCGGGCGGAGTCGGCTTCGCGGCCTCGGCGAATCTGAATCCGGACCGGCTGGGCCCATCGATGTTCGAACCGGTGCACGGCACCGCCCCCGACATCGTGGGCGAGGCGAAGGCCAACCCGGTGGCGGCGATCGTGTCACTCGCACTGATGCTCGAACACCTGGGCGAGGTAGAGGCAGCAGAAGCTGTAGCTGCGGCATGTGCCGATCCCGAGCGCCACACTGGAACCACATCCGACATCGGCGATGCAATCGCCAACGAAGTGAAGAACTCCTAGAAACGACGAAGTCACACAGAAGACGAAGCCAACAACACAGACGGCCGCCGCCGGGGCAGGGGTCCCGGGCTGGTGGAGGAGGTGGGCGTGGTGTGAAGGCACCCGGGTGCCCACCGGGCTGACAACAAGGACTGAACATGCCGATCGAACCGACTGAGCACATCTGGATGAACGGAGAACTTGTTCCGTGGGAGCAGGCCACAACCCATGTGCTCACGCACACGCTGCACTACGGCACCGGTGTCTTCGAGGGCATTCGTGCCTACGAGACTCCCGATGGCCCGGGCGTGTTCCGTCTGACCGAACACATGCAGAGGCTCCACGAATCGGCGCACATCATGGGCATGGAATTGCCCTACTCGGTCGAGGAGCTGATCGAGGCGACGAAGTTGGTCGTTCGCGACTCCGGGCTCCCGAGTTGCTACATCCGCCCGATCGCCTACTTCGGCTACGGCGAGATGGGTCTGAACACGATCCCGTGTGAGGTGGACGTGTCCATCGCGTGCTGGCCGTGGGGCGCCTATCTGGGAGACGATGCAGCGTCCAAGGGCGTGAGCATGAAGATCAGCTCGTGGCAACGCCACGACCACAACACGATGCCTCCCGCTTCGAAGACGACGGGCAACTACGTCAACTCGTCGCTCGCAAAGGTGGAGGCGCTACGGGCGGGATACGACGAGGCGATAATGCTCAACCCCCAGGGCCTCGTGTCGGAGTGCACCGGGGAGAACATCTTCGTCGCCCGTGGCGGCCGTCTTGTCACCCCGCCGGTTTCAGCCGGTGCGCTGGAAGGCATCACCCAGGACACCGTCATGGCCCTGGCGGAGGACCATGGGATCGAAGTGATTGTCTCGGACCTTGCGAGGTCCGATGTGTACCTGGCAGAGGAGATGTTCGTGTGTGGCACCGCGGCTGAAGTGAGCGCCGTGAACTCGGTGGACCACCGCGAGATTCCCTGTCCCGGGCCGATGACGACCGTTCTGGCAGCGGACTATGCCAAGTGCGTCCGGGGCGAGCTGCCCCAGCACAAGGACTGGGTGGAGCTGGTCGCATGAGCCCTGACGGCAACACCGATGGCGGCGCGACAGCGGACCTGCCGGATGTGGGTGCCGTGCCCACCATGGCGGAGTCGGTGGAGGTGTTCGACACGACTCTGCGAGATGGTGCGCAGTTCGAGGGGATCTCCCTCACGGTCGAGGACAAGCTGCGTGTCGCCGAGCAACTCGACTGGCTTGGCGTCGACTGGATCGAGGGCGGCTATCCGCAGGCCAACCCCAAGGATGCGGAGTTCTTCCGCCGAGCCGCCGCCGGAGAGCTGAAACTCGAAACGGCGACACTGGTCGCGTTCGGCTCCACCCGGCGGGCCGCTGGGCGGGTGGACGAGGACACAACGCTGCGGGCACTTGTGGAGGCCGGTACCTCCACCGCATGCATCGTCGGCAAGAGCTGGGACTACCACGTCACCGAAGCGCTCCAGACCGACCTCGACGAGGGCGTGGCGATGGTCGGCGAGTCGGTCGAATTCCTGCGGGGGGAGGGCCTGCGAGTGCTCTTCGACGCGGAACACTTCTTCGACGGCTACAAGGCGAATCCGGCCTTCGCCCTGCGGGTACTCGAAGCCGCTGCGATGAACGGTGCCGAGTGTCTCGTGTTGTGCGACACAAACGGCGGGAGTCTGCCCCATGAGGTGCAGCGGATCACCGGCGAGGTCGTCAGCTACTTCGATGGACTGCGAATCGGCATCCACACCCAGAACGACTCGGGCTGCGCTGTGGCGAACACGGTGGCTGCCGTGGTCGGCGGCGCCTCACATGTACAGGGAACCGTGAACGGATACGGCGAGCGGACCGGCAACGCGAACCTGATGACGGTCATCCCTGACCTCACACTCAAGCTCGGGATTCCAACGCTGCCCGAGGGTCGCATCGAGCGCCTCACTGCGGTCAGCCGCCACGTCGCGGAGTTGGTGAACCTGCCGCCGCATCCAGCTGACCCCTATGTCGGTACATCTGCTTTCGCCCACAAGGGCGGACTGCACACCAGTGCTCTGAAGCGCTCGGGAGGCGCCTCCTACGAACACGTGGATCCTGCCGTGGTCGGCAACCACACCCGAGTGCTGGTCTCCGATCTCGGTGGCCGTGCCGGCATGGGGATGAAGGCCAAGGAGTTCGGTGTCGAGCTGGACGACCGGGCCTCGGCGGCATTGTCATCGCGAGTCGCCGAACTGGAGTCCGAGGGGTACGTGTTCGAGGCGGCGGACGCATCGCTCGAGATGCTCATGCGACGCTCCAGCGGATGGCGTCCTCCGTATTTCGACCTGGAGGGCTACAGAGTGTCCAGCTACCACCGCGCCGGTCCCGCATCTCCCAGCGTGGACGTCGATCTGAGCACCGAGGCGACGATCAAGGTCTGGGTGGCGGACGAGCGTCTCGTGGCGGTGGGGGAGGGCAACGGTCCCGTCAACGCACTCGATGCCGCTCTGCGTTCGGCCCTGGGGGCCCACTGGCCGGCGCTGTCCGGAATCCACCTCACGGACTTCCGGGTGCGGGTTCTAGAGGGGCCGAGTGGTCCCGGCAAGGCCGACACCGGCGCCGTCGTGCGTGTGCTCGTGGACCACACAGATGGCGAGGAGTCCTGGACGACCATCGGCGTGTCGCCCAACGTGATCGAAGCCTCGTGGGAGGCGTTGGCCGAAGGGATCATCTACGGACTGCTGCGGAGCGACCTGCCCGGGATAGGTTGAGCACATGGGTGCCCCCGAGTACGTCCCGGTCGATCCGAGCTCCAAGGTACGGACGTACAGCTCGCCGCCGAGACGCCCCACCCCATGGAAGGCCGATCGTCCCGGCGAGCTGGCGGGCCCGCAACCCCGGGGATCGCTCCTTGGCACGCCCGGACCGGATCAGGGCTACGCGCTCAAGCTGGCCAGGCGATTGGCGGATGAGGTGAAGCTCGCCGAGGGCGAGTCCGAAGCGGACGTGCTCGCCGCCGGGGCCGCGATCGGAATGAAGCGCTCGGGCCTGTTCAGCCGGGCCCCGATCCTCGCCGATGTCCGTGCCGGTCTGGTTCCATGGGGATTCTTCGACCCGGATGCTCCCGCCGAGTTGCTGCGGCGCCGTCGGGAGATGTTCGAAGAGGTGCACCACGCACACCACTACATCGCCATGCGCGAGGTGGTCGACGCGGTACCTGCCGACCTGCTGTGTCAGAGCCTCGACGACATTGAGGTGGCCTACGCCGAAGACTGGCAGGCCTGCCTCTCGTTCTGACATGAATTCCGCACGCATGCGGTGCGGAATTCATGTCAGAACGGGCTGGTCTGGACTTGGTGGGCAGGCTCAGGCGTAGATCTCGACCTGTGTGCCCACGGGTAGCTGGTCGTACAGCAGTGACACGATCTCGTTCGGCATGCGGACACAACCGTTGGACTGTGCCTGGCCGAGCAGGTCCGGTCTGGTGGTGCCGTGCATTGCGATCACCGGCACGCCACCGTCGAAGAGGTCGAGCTGTTCGCTGTAGCTGTTGAGAGGCAACATCGCGGGGCCGAAGAAGCTGCTGGGTGTGTCCTGGGTCTTGTCGGTTATGTAGAAGCGGCCCGTGGGAGTGCGGGTCGAGTCCTTGCCGACCACAACCTGTGAGTCAGCTATCACCTCGGTGCCCTGGTAGGCCACGAGGCGACGGTCGCTGATGTCGAGCTCCACGCGGTAGTCGTGCTCGCTCATGTCGACCTGGTTGATGTCGATGTAGCCAACCGTTCCGTTGGGGCGCACCGGCATCATCACCTCGGCCCAGTTCCCCCGCTGTTCGGTTACGAGGAACGAAGTCGGACCATCGAAGGGACCCGGATTGTGGAACTCCCAGCCGTCCTCGGTCTTGTAGCGGCCCTGGATGTCGTAGTCGTCGCGGGGCAGGTCTGGCCGCTCGGTGAACTCCGCTTGGCTCACCGGGAGTTGCGGGGCCTCCCACACGATTGCGGGTTCCATGGTGTCCCAGCCCTCTGGCGGAGCTTCCTTGATGAACACCGACTGGACCTCTGGCTTGGCCGTGGCAACCTGGCTGACAAGCGCCGGGCGCACCGGAACGGTCGTGCTGGTTGTGGAAGTCGTGGTCGTCGTCGTGGTCGTGGTGGTGGTCGGAGCAGGCGGCGGAGCGTCTTCGTCCTGGGCCAGCACGAACGCGACCATTCCCAGCACCGCGACAATGGCTACTCCGAGCATCGCCAGATTGCGTGTTCTGGCGCCCGCAACGGCTGTGCCAGCCCCGGTGACGCCTGCTGCGGAGGCAGCTGCCTCATCCGAAGCAGCCGCCTGCTCGGAACCGGCATCGTCGTGGTCGGCTGAGACCTCTTCTTCTGAGGGGTCGTCGGGATGGTGGTCGTCGGTCGGCATGCGTGGTCAGTCGTGTAGGCGTCGCGGTTGCGTCGATCGTATTACCGAAGAGGAACCCGGCGTAGCGGGTGATAATGCCCAGGCTGAGTGACTTGTCACCTTCGAATAGCCTTGCGCCGTGTCCGATCCGATAAGAGTTCGATTCGCCCCAGCCCCCACCGGCTACCTGCACTTGGGTAGCGCCCGCACGGCGCTGTTCAACTGGATGGCCGCCCGAAAGATGGGAGGCGAGTTCCTGCTGCGCATCGAGGACACCGACGTGGAACGTTCCCAGCAGGAGATGATCGATGTGATTCTCGTGGCGCTGTCCTGGATGGGACTCGACTGGGACGGCCCGGTGGTGCGCCAGAGCGAGTTCGCCGATGCGCACCGCTCAGCGGTCGATGGCCTGCTCGGAGCGGGCCATGCGTACTGGTCCGACCCGGTGCCCGAGGGTGAGCGCGATCGCACGGGTGGGCGTGCGTGGGATCCGGCGGACCGTGACCGAGACCTGGGTCCCGGCGACGGACGCGCTGTGCGCTTCAAGGTGCCAGATTCCGGCACCACCGCCTGGCATGACCTCATCCGCGGCGAAGTGAGCTTCGAGAACGAGAACCTCGAGGACTTCGTGATCGCACGGGCGGACGGCTCACCGACGTTCTTCCTCGCCAACTGTGTCGACGACAACGAGATGGGTGTCACCCATGTCATCCGCGGTGAGGACCTTCTCAACGTGACGCCAAAGCAGATGCTGCTTCGGTCCGCCCTCGACTATCCCGGCCAGCAGACCCAGGCGCACCTGCCACTCATCGTCAACGAACAGCGCAAGAAGCTCTCGAAACGTCGCGACGACGTTTCGCTGCTCGACTACCGCGATCGTGGCTACCTGCCCGACGCAATGTTCAACTATCTGGCCCTGTTGGGCTGGGGCCCGCCCGACGGCGTGGAGGTGCGCACGGACGCCCGTACGCACTTTCCTTCGCTGTTCGAGATCGGAGACATCAACTCGGCGCCTGCTGCGTTCGATCCGAAGAAGCTGTTGCACGTCAACGCAGAGCACCTGAGGGCGCACTCGGTCAACGAGTTCACAGAGCTGTCCCGGCCGTTCATCATGGATGCGGCATGGGCGGATCGCTACGACTCCAAGGTGTTCGTCGAGATGGCGGGCGAGGTGCAGACGCGCGTCGAGACCCTCGCAGAGGTGCCTGGCTACGTGGACTTCCTCTTCCTCGCGGATCCCGAGGTGATCGAGGCCGACTGGAACAAGGCGATGGTTCCCGACGCTGCCTCCTGGCTCGATGCGGTGATCAGCGGGCTCCAGGAGTGGGAGTTCGACGCAGAGGTCCTGCACGAGCGCACGTTCGCTCTTGCCGAGGAACTGGGTGCGAACCGTCGGAAGTTCCAGGCGCCCATTCGGGTCGCCCTCACCGGCCGGCGGGTCGGACCGCCGTTGTTCGAATCGATGGCGCTGATGGGTCGCGAAGAGGTGCTGCGCCGGTTGACCAATGCTCGTGGCCGACTCGGCGAGGTGACTGCGGGTGACCAGGACGGCTGAGAAGAAGTCCCCTGGGTCCCGCCCTCGGCGGCGCTGGTTGCGCCTAGGGCTGCTGGTCCTGCTCGTGCTGGCCGTCGGTTACACGGTGTGGACCGTTGGCGGTGTCGTTGTGTCCGCTCGCCAGGACGACCGGGCCGAGACGGGGGCGATCATCGTGTTGGGTGCGGCGCAGTACGACGGCACGCCCTCGCCGGTGCTGCAGGCCCGTTTGGACCATGCACTCGAGCTCTATGAAGAGGGTGTGGCTCCCGAGATCGTTCTCACCGGTGCGAAGCAGGAGCAGGACCGATTCACCGAGGCTTACGCAGGGTTCACCTATCTGCTGGGCGAAGGTGTGCCCGAGAGTGCGATGGCGGTGGTCACCGATGGCACCTCGACATACGAGTCAATGGTTGCCACAGCTCGTGTTGTCGATGGCCAGGGTGTGGACACGGTCACGCTTGTCTCGGACGGCTACCACAACCAGCGTCTGAAGGGCATTGCCTCGGAACTGGGCCTGGAGGCAACCGTGTCGCCCAGTACGTCGGGGCTGACGGTCGACCGGGTGGCCCGGGAGTCCGCCGTGGTGGGACTGGGGGAGTTGATCGGGTTCCGGCGGCTCCAGCGGTTCGCCTGACCCAGCTTGCTTCCCAACGATTTTCCAAGCACGGTGCCGATTCGGGTATCGTGACTCGGCGCCCTTTGGCAGCATCACCTTTCGGGGGTGGTGTAATAGGCAACACAGCTGGTTCTGGTCCAGTCGTTGGGGGTTCGAGTCCTCCCCCCCGAGCGCAAACAAGATCGCCACCTGACGGTGGGCGTGACCAAGCCCCCATCGTCTAGCGGCCTAGGACACCACCCTCTCAAGGTGGCGGCACGGGTTCGAATCCCGTTGGGGGTAC
>JBPCTP010000038.1:0-2608 GCA_051011615.1 Microthrixaceae bacterium
ACACACGAGTGTGGGCGAGACGCGCGGCCTGGGTTGCTTCTTCGCGATCGAGCTCGTTTCGGATCCGGCGACCCGAGAGGGTCTCGTTCCGTTCAATGCAAAGGGCGCCGATGCTGCACCGATGGGCGAGGTCGTGTCCGCCTGTCGAAAGGGTGGGGTCTGGCCCTTCGCGCACTTCAACCGCCTCCAGATTGCACCCCCGCTGGTGATCACGGAGGAGCAACTCAATCGCGGACTGGACGCGATCGACTCAGCACTGGAGGTGGCCGACAACCACGTCGTTCGGTGAGTTCCCCGGGCGGCCGATCGGTCTTGGTGTCGGCTGGGCCTTTCGAGCCAGGGAGGTCCGGCCACGCCGTTAGGCTGTGGTGATGGCCGGCGAGTACGAACCGAGTCCGTGGGATCCGATCGCTGACCATGTCCGTCGCTACCTGGAAACCGACGGCGAGGACGGCGCGGAGTGGGAGGGGGCTCAGGTCATCATCCTCTCCACCGTCGGCCGAGCCAGTGGTCGACTGCGACGCACGCCGCTGATCAGAATCGCTGACGGCGACAACTACATCGTGGTCGCGTCGATGGGTGGCGCCCCGGAGCACCCCAAGTGGTACCTCAACATGCGGGACAATCCCGACGTGACCATCCAGGACCGCGCCGAGGTCCACGAACTCCGTGCCCGTACGGCCAACTCGGTCGAGAAGGCGAAACTGTGGCCGTTGGCGGTGGCCCGATGGCCCGACTACGAGGCCTACCAGGAGGCCACCGAGCGGGACATCCCCTTGGTCATCTGCGAACCCCGCTGACGACCGTGCCGCTTTCGCGGTCTGCGGGCGGTGGTGGCGTACGGGGTAGGTTCGCTCCGTGACGCTTCCGCAGTGGTGGTACGACGAGCTGAAGAGCCTCGCCGTGCGTTCGCGGCAAGTGGTGTTGTTGGCAGCAATCACCGGTGCGGTCACCGGTTTGGCCGTGTCGCTCTACGAGCTGGTCGTCGTCGAGGTACTCATCGACACGGTGCTCAACGCCCCCATCTGGGCGCAGGGCCTGATCCCCGTGGTCGGTCTGGCCATCACAGCTGTGGTGCTGCGCTACGGCGGACCGAACGCCACGCCGTCGACCTCCGATGAGTACATCAAGAAGTTCCACGACCCCGGCGAGCGACTGTCGGTGCGCCGGGCTGTCGCGAGGATCACGGGATCGATAGCCACCCTCGGCTCGGGTGGGGCACTCGGATTGGAGGGACCGTCGATCTACCTCGGCGCCACGATCGGCTCCCGCATCCACCATCGCCTGCCCCCCAGATTTCGCGGCGAGTCCCGAACGTTGTTGGTGGCGGGCGCAGCAGCTGGTGTGGCTGCGATCTTCAAGGCCCCGGCCACCGGAGCGGTCTTCGCTCTGGAGGTGCCGTACCGCGACGACCTGGGTCGCCGCTCGCTGCTGCCGGCGCTGGTGGCGGCCGCATCCGGCTATCTGGTGTTCGTGACCATCGAGGGCACTGCGCCGTTGCTGCGCATCGAAGGGCTCAGCGGTTTCGAACTGACGAACCTGGTTGCTGCGGCGATCGTGGGCGTGCTCTCCGGCCTGGCCGCACGGTCCTTCTCCTCGGCGCTCCGATGGGCGAAGAAGGTCGGCACCGATTCCAACCCCTTGATCAAGATCTCCCTTGCGGGCGCGGCGATCGTGGCGGTCTTCATCATCGGGCGCTTCACCACCGGTGAGAGCCTCACCCTCGAGAACGGTCTCGGGGTGGTCAATTGGGCGCTGGATCCCGAGCTGACCGTGTGGCTGCTGGTGGTGGTGTTCGGACTCCGCTTCGTTGCCACCACGGCATCGGTGGCAGGCGGTGGTGTCGGAGGTCTGTTCATTCCGCTGGTCGTGGCCGGTGCCCTGTTGGGTCGGGCGGTCGGCGGACTGGTGTCCTCGTCGGAGGAGTCCCTATTCGCAGTGGTTGGGATAGCGGCGTTCCTCTCCGCCGGCTACCGGGTACCCCTCGCGGCGATCATGTTCGTCGCCGAGACGACCGGACGGCCCTCGTTCATCGTTCCCGGAGTGATCGCGGCGGTGGCCGCAGAGCTTGTCGCCGGGTCGGCCTCGGTCACGTCCTACAAGCGCGCGCCCGACTACCTGGGCCAGAACGATTCCTGACGACAGGCACTCCTAGACTCACGGTCCATGAGTGTCTCGGAAGTATTCGACGAATCGGCGTGGGACGAGGTTCCGGGGTTCGACCTGAGCGACCTGACCTACCACCGTGCCAAGGACTGCGGTGTGGTGCGGATCGCGTTCGACCGTCCCGAGGTTCGCAACGCGTTTCGTCCCAACACCGTCGATGAGCTCTACCGGACGCTGGACCATGCACGGCAGAGTTCCGATGTGGGCTGTGTGTTGCTAACGGGCAACGGACCCAGCCCCCGCGACGGGGTCTGGGCATTCTGTTCCGGAGGCGACCAGCGCATTCGGGGCCGCGACGGCTACCGCTACACAACCGACGACGACACCGGCTCACCGTCGAACGATGCTGCCGCGATCGACCCGGCACGCACGGGCCGACTTCACATCCTGGAGGTGCAGCGGTTGATCCGCACCATGGGAAAGGTCGTGATCTGTGTAGTAC
>JBPCTP010000039.1:0-4061 GCA_051011615.1 Microthrixaceae bacterium
GCGCGGTGCCAAGAACATGGTGGAGGCAAAGGACGTCGTCGGCGAGGTCGAAGGCCGCTCCTGCGTGCTGATCGACGACATGATCGACACCGCCGGCACGATCGTGGCGGCTGCGGAGGCACTCACCGAACGCGGTGCGTCCTCGGTGTGTTGTGCGGCAACCCACGGCGTGTTCTCGGGCCCTGCGATAGACCGCCTGAAGAACTCCAAACTCGACAGGGTCGTGATAACCAACACCCTGCCGTTGCCGCCGGAGAAGCGCATCGACAAGATCGAGGTGCTCTCGGCAGCGGGCATCATCGCGGATGCCATCGACGCGGTGTTCGAGGACACTTCGGTCTCCAGCATCTTCGACGGCCACAACCAGAGCTGAGTCCCGGCTTTCTGTAGTCGGCACCACCTCTGTACAATCGTCCTTTCGCCGCGACGCGCCCTGGGCGCTGGCCCGGCATTGATCGATTCCGGAGAAATTCGTCATGGCCGACGTGAAGCTGACAGTCCAGACCGACCGCCCGAGTGGCAGTCGCGCAGCACGCAGGATGCGTGCCGAGAGCCGTGTGCCCGGCGTGGTGTACGGGTTGGGCAACGATCCTCTACCCGTGGCGGTCGACTGGCGCGAGCTGAGGGGCGCCCTCACCACCGACGCCGGCCTCAACGCCCTGCTGGACCTGGAGCTCGACGGCAAGGTCGAGATGGCCGTGGTCAAGGAGATCCAGCGCCACCCGGTGCGGCGCGACGTCACCCACATCGACTTCCTACGGGTCGATCCCGATGCCCGTATCGAGGTCGAGGTACCGATCCACACCGTTGGTGAGGCCTCGCAGGTCACTGCCGAGGAAGGAATCGCCGAGCTCCGACTCACCGCTGTTCTCGTGAGCGTCAAGCCGACCGACATCCCCGACGAGGTCATCGTGGACATCTCCGAGATGACCATGGATCGCACAATCACCGTCGCAGATCTCGACCTCCCCGACGAGGTCGACATCGTCACCCCCGAGGACCAGGTCGTGGTCTCCGCCGAGATCACCCGGGCAGCGCTGGTTGAGGAAGCGCCGGTCGAGGGCGAGGAAGGCGCAGAGGGCGCCGAGGGCGAAGGCGAGGGCGCCGAGGCCTCCGACGGCGACTCCTCCGAGGGCGATTCCTCCGGCGCCGACGAGTGAACGAATTCGGCGACCTGCTGGTCGTCGGACTCGGGAACCCCGGCAAGAAGTACGCCGGTACCCGTCACAATGTCGGCGCCGACGCCGTCAACCTCTTGGCAGCGCGCCACGACGTCCGGCTTCGAGAGGACAACAAGGTCTCCGCTGCCGTGGCCGACGTGCGCGTTGGCGATGTGCACGCCGGGGATGTGAGGGTCCGTCTGGCCGTGCCGCTGACCTACATGAACGAATCAGGCCGCGCCGTGTCACAGCTGCTGCGTCGACATGATCTCGAGGACCCGTCACGGCTGGTGATCGTGCACGACGAGCTGGATCTCGACCCCGGTGTCGTGAAGTGCAAGGCCGGAGGTGGTCTCGCGGGTCACAACGGCCTTCGTGACATCGACCAACACCTCGGATGGCGGGACTTTTCCAGGGTCAGGATCGGCGTGGGCAAACCCCCCGGTGGAGCACGACATGGTGCCAACTGGGTGCTGTCTCGGGTCTCGGGCGCCGAACGCGAGGTGCTGGCCGAGTCGGTCGAACGCGCAGCCGATGCCCTGGAGCTGATAGCGCTCGAAGGCATCGACCCCGCAATGGCCCGCTACAACGCGAAGACCTGACCAAGGGTGTCCAACGACGGTGATGCCCCCTCTGACGCCACCAGGCACGGCGTGAAGCCGCATCTCTCAACGCTCCTTGGGCGACTCGCGGGTGAGCCCTCGCTCTCGTCCCTGCTTGGTCGCTCCCAGACTGCGATCGCCGTGGCTGAGCCGGCCCGAGCGCCGGTGCTTGCAGGCATCGCCGAGATGTCGACCCGCTGCCCGGTCGTGGTGGCGGTGCCGCTGGCTTCCGAAGCAGAGCGGTTGGCAGCCGATGTGTCCGAGTTCCTGGGCGACAGCGCCGTGGAGCTGTTCCCCGCCTGGGAGACGCTGCCGTTCGAACGTGTTTCTCCCGGTGTCGAGACGATGGGCCGGCGAATGGAGGTGCTCTGGCGACTGCGCACCGGCGACGAGACGCTACGGGTCGTGGTGGCACCGGCGCGAGCGCTCGTGCAGCGGCTGGGCCCGCACGTGGAGGACACCGAGCCGGTCATCGTTGCCCAGGGTGATGTCATCGATCCGACGGCGCTGGTGGAGGAGTTGGTCGAATCCGGGTATCGCCGTGAGTACCAGGTCGAGCACCGCGGCGAGGTGGCGGTGAGGGGTTCGATCGTGGATGTGTTCCCCGCAACCGCGGACCAACCGGTGCGAATCGACCTCTGGGGAGACGAGGTGGATCGCCTGACCAGGTTCTCGGTGGCAGACCAGCTCGCCACAGAGGCCGTTGCAGAGGTCCGGATCTTCCCCGCTCGGGAGCTGCTGGTCACCGACGAGATTCGCAGCCGGGCCGAGGAGCTCATCTCGGCCGAGCCCTGGGGTCGTGAACAGTGGCAGCGCATCAGCGATGGCGAGACGTTCGACGGCATGGAGGCCTGGCTGCCCTGGCTGACCGATGACGAGCACGTGCTCTACGACCTTGTCGGAGACGATTCACTCATCGTCGCGATAGAGCCGAGGCGCCTGCGCGATCGCGCCATGGACATTCGTGACGAGGAGGTGAGTCTCGCAGGCTCGCTGTCGCGCACCTGGGGGCTGTCCGAGGGAGCCGACGTTCCTCGGCTGCACGTCGAGATCGACCGACTGCTGGCCCACACGGACGCGGCGACCTGGTCGATGTCGACCGTGGCCAGTTCGCCGGAGATGGTGGCCGTTGACGCCCGCTCCTGGCCGCCGGCGATCGGTGATGCAGCAGCGGTCACCAACGATCTGCGGGCCCTGCTCGCCGAGTCGTTCACGATCGTGCTCTGCGCGCAGGGAGAAGGTGCGGCGTCCCGCTTGATCCGGGCGCTCGGGGCCGAGGGCCTGGAGTTCACAGCGCTGGATCCCGGTGCGCCGATACCCGATCAACCGGGTGGTTTCGTCGTGGCGTCGGGTCTCGACCGTGGCGCCATTCTCCATGAGATCAAGATCGCACTGCTCTCCGAGGCGGACCTGACAGGTCGTCGCCGAACCCATCGGCCTGCCCGCGCGCCGCGTCGCGATGCCCAGACGTTCTTCGAGGACCTCGGTGTCGGTGACCACGTGGTGCACGAGCACCATGGCGTCGCACGTTTCGGAGGCATGGTCACCCGCTCGATGGGAGGTGCCGAACGCGACTACCTGCTGCTCGAGTACAAGGGCGATGACCGCCTGTACGTGCCATCGGACCAGATCGAATCCGTACGCCTCTATTCGGGGGGCGAGACCCCGGCGCTGAACAAGATGGGCGGGGCCGACTTCGCCCGGACCAAGGCGAAGGTGCGGTCAGCCGTCTCCGAGATCGCCCAGGAACTGGTGGTGCTCTACCAGTCGCGCATGAGCGCTCAGGGTCATGCCTACGGCGAGGACACGCCGTGGCAACGGGAGATGGAAGCCGCGTTTCCGTACCAGGAAACTCCGGACCAACTCACGGCGATAGCGGACGTGAAGGCGGACATGGCTTCGGAGTCACCGATGGACCGCCTCGTGTGCGGTGACGTCGGGTTCGGCAAGACCGAGGTGGCGCTGAGGGCGGCCTTCAAGGCGGTCCAGGCGGGCAAGCAGGTGGCCGTGCTCGTGCCCACCACACTGTTGGCCCAGCAGCACCACCAGACCTTCAGCGATCGCTACGAGGGCTTCCCGGTGCGCGTGGAGGTGCTCTCCAGGTTCCTCACCCCGGCGCAGGCACGCAAGGTCACCAACGGTCTGGCCGACGGTGAGGTGGATGTCGTGATCGGGACCCACAAGCTCCTTTCAGATGACGTGAAGTTCAAGGACCTTGGCCTGCTCGTCGTTGACGAGGAACAGCGATTCGGCGTGTCCCACAAGGAGGCGATCAAGGCCCTGCGCACCGACGTGGACG
>JBPCTP010000040.1:0-4456 GCA_051011615.1 Microthrixaceae bacterium
CGTAGCTTAGGAGTGCTGTGAACACACCGGTCGCGGACGAGGACGTACGTCGGGCCATAGCGGACCTTGCCGAGGAAGCGGGGCTTCGTTCGGTACACATGCTCGCATGGCGCGACCTCGATGACGATGAGGCCGGCGGATCGGAAATCCACGCCCACAACATCGCATCGATCTGGGTGCAATCAGGTATCGACGTGACACACCGCACGTCCTTTTCGACCGGCCGACCGGAAGAAGCCGAACGCGAGGGCTACCGGGTCGTGCGGCGTGGCAGCCGCTACACCGTGTTCCCCCGCGCGGGGGTGGCTGAGGCAGTTGGTCGCTACGGGCGCGCTGACGGCCTCGTCGAGATCTGGAACGGAATGCCGTTCCTGTCCCCGACATGGCGACGTGGGCCGAGGATGATCTGGTTGCACCACATCCACGGACCCATGTGGGCGATGAGCCTGCCGAAGCCCCTCGCAGCTGGAGGGGTGTTCCTGGAGGAGCGCATCGGTCCGGTGCTGTACCGAAACCAGCCGATCGTCACCCTGTCGCGATCCTCGGAGGAGGAGATGCTCGAGCTGGGGTTCCCCGCCGAGAACGTCACAGTCATCACACCCGGGGTCGACCCCGGCTATACCCCGCAGGGCCCGAAGAAACGCACACCGCTGGCGATGGCCGTCGGGCGACTGATGCCGGTGAAGAACTTCGGGCGGCTGGTGGGGATCTGGGCCAGGGTGATCGACAGGGTTCCCGAGGCCGAACTGGTGATCGTCGGTGAGGGCTACGAGAGGTCGGACATCGAGGCTGAGATCTCGCGGCTTGGAATCACTGATTCCGTGCGCCTCCCCGGGCGCGTCAGCGATGCAGAGCTGTTGGACCTCTACCGACGGAGCTGGGTGGCCACCTCTGCATCGGTACGCGAAGGCTGGGGAATGACCCTCACCGAGGCGGCCGCATGCGGTACTCCAGCTGTGGCCACCGACATCGCGGGCCACGCGGATGCAGTGGCCGCAGGCTCGTCCGGCATCCTGGCGGACTCCGACGACGACCTCGCCGATGCCCTGGTTTCGGTACTCACCGATGCCCAGCTCCGCACCCGGCTGGAGGCAGGAGCCCTCAAGAGGGCGAATGAGCTCACATGGCAACACGCTGCTCTTGCGAACTTCGAGGTCCTCGCGGCCGATGCCCGGAGACGCGATCGGGCCATGCGCGCTGGCCGACCTGCCAAGCGGAAGCTGTTGCGTGGCCGCTGAGTTCATACTCGGAGTTGACCTCGACGGGGTCTGTGCCGACTACACCGCTGCGTTTCGCGATGCGGTCGCGTCACACCGCGGGATCGACCCAACGGAGCTGACCGATGAGGTCTCCTGGGACTACGGCGAATGGGGCCTCGACCGCGACGGTTTCCTGGAGCATCACACGCGGGCCGTCACCGACGAAGACATGTTCGCCAGGATGAATGTGATCGATGGATGCTCGGAGGCGCTCTGGCGCCTCTCGGACGCCGGAGTGTGGATCCGAATCATCACGCATCGCCTGGTCGGCAACTGGGCGCACGCGAAAGTGGTCGCCGATACGGTGCAGTGGCTCGACGACAACGGCATCCCCTACCGGGATCTCTGCTTTCTGGGGGCAAAGCCACAGGTGGAAGCTGCGGTGTACATCGACGACGCGCCTCACAATGTCGGTGCGCTGCGTGATTCGGGCAACACGGTGATCGTGTTCGACCAGCCCTACAACCAGGAATTGGATGGCCCGCGTGCGACCGGATGGAGCGACGTCGAGGCGATCATCGCCCAGCTCATGAGCGAAACGAGTAGTGGGTTTCGCGGACAGCTTCCGGGGATGGATGCAGGTACCGACCGCATAGAGCGACGGCGAGACTCCTGACAATGCGTCCGATCTGACATGAATGCCGCACCTAACCGGTGCAGCATTCATGTCAGAACGAGGGCGAGGCAGGCACTGGTCACTCCCGGCGCCAACGCGTGTGCTGGGTGCCGGGCGGTTCGCCCAGCCAGTCGGCCTCGGCACCCCAACGGCCATCGTGGACGAAGGCCTCCATGGGCATTCGCCTTACGGGGCCCTGTCGACCGACCGGCACCCCCATCGTGATCGTGGCCGCCAGGAAGGCTTCATCGGGTATGTCGAGGATCTGGCGCAGTTCGCCCTCGACCGCACGGTGCCAGGTCATGATCGTGGCGCCGTAGCCCAGGGTGCGTGCGGCCAACAGGAGGTTCTGACAGGCGGGATAAACCGAGGCCCCGATCGTTTCTTCGGGGCCGGGTCGGTGGCGCAGCGCTGCCACCAGGACCACGACGGGGATCTCCTCGAAGTGGTCGACGAAGTGCTCCATGGTGGCCGCCATCCGGGCCTTCGGAGAGTCAGCTGCAGCCCCCGAGCCCTTGTCGTAGCCGTCAGATTCACGCTTCGCGCGCCAGATCTCCCTCGCCGCTTCGCCTATTGCGGCCTTGGCGGCCAGCGATTCGGGCTGATCACGAAGCACGACGAACCGGAAGCCCTGACGGTTCGAACCCGACGGTGCCCGCGAGGCGGTGAACAGGATCCGCGACAGGTCCGGCTCGGGCATCGGATCCGGCCGGTAACGCCGCATGGCCCGCATGGTGGACATCGCGTCGAGTACATCCTCTGCCGCTGGGTGACGGTTCGGCAGGTCGCTAGTCGTCATGGTCAGGGGTGTCTCCGCATCGTTCGAGCCCACTTCATGTGTTCTGGATCGTCAGCCCACCGTCGACCGCCAGTACGGCACCCGTGGTGTAGGAGGCCGCCGGCAGTAGCAGTGACAGCGTCATGTGGGCCACCTCAACGGGTTCGCCGTAGCGCCGCATCGGCACCCGCCGACGTGCGAAACGTTCCTTGTGTTCATCGGGAATGATCGCCGTCATGCCCGTGTGCACCGAGCCCGGACACACGCAGTTGACCGTGACTCCTGCTTCGGCCAGCTCAAACGCTGCCGAGCGCGTGAAGCCGATGAGGCCGTGTTTCGAGGCCGTGTAGGGCGATATGTAGCGCGTCGCCCCGAGGCCTTCGGTGGAGGCGATGTTGACGACTCTTCCATCGCCGTTTCGGCGTAGGTCAGCCAGGCACGATCGCAGGACGTTTGCCGGGCCGGTCAGGTTCACTGCGAGCGTCCGCTCCCAGGCATCTGGCCATTCGGGTGAATCCAGCGGTGCCAGAATCGAGACACCTGCGTTGTTGACGAGGCTGTCGATGGGCCCCAGCGCCTCGCGAGTGGCCGCCACGGCACGATCGACCGACTTCACATCAGCGACGTCCGCCGCCATCGCAATCACGGAGCCCGATCCATCGTGGGAGCCACCCGAGGCCAGCCCGACTGTCTCCTCGGCAGAATCCCCGTTCAGGTCCCAGCACGCGACCGCGGCACCTGACTCGGCGAGCAACAGTGCCGTCGCCCTCCCCATGCCGCTGCCGGCTCCCGTCACGATCACGACCCGGCCGGACACGTCGCGGCTGGCCAGCTCCGTGGCAGTGTCGAGTTCGCTCATGGTGCCGAAGCTAGCTTGCGGCCTAGCCTCGGCGGGTGCCGTGGAGCGACCTGGTGTGGGGTGTGTTGGTGACAGCCTTCTTCGGCGCGCCGCTGGCGCTCAGCGTGTGGGCACTCCTCGACGCCGCCCGAAGGCCGCAGTGGGCATGGGCGTTGGCGGAGCGCAACCAGGTTGGCTGGATGACAGCGATCCTCGCCGGGATCCTGTTCCTGTGCGCCGGGCTGGCAGTAAGCGGCTGGTACCTGCTCAAGGTCCGACCGGTCGTGGCCGCGGCAGAATCGGGCATGCCCCCTTCCTGACCAGCGCCACCGAACTTCCTGACCGGCACCACCAACCTTCCTGACTGGCACCAACAAGGGGCCACGCGACATCGCCAGTCGCCGACGTTCCATTGGCGATGACCGATCGCCCGTGACCGATCGCCCGTGACCGATCGCCTAGGGATGAAGGACCCGAGCTGCGTACGGAACTAGGTTCGTTCGCCGATGACCGAGAGCGCTGTTCGGCCGCTGGGGCTGTCCCGATCCAAGGCACTTGCTGCGATCTTCGTGGTCAGTCTCGCCGGGCTCCTGCTGGAGGTTGCCTACACCAGGGTCATCTCCTACAAGCTCTGGTACTACTACACCTACCTGGTCATCGGCCTGGCCCTCCTCGGCCTGGGCAGCGGCGCCACTGCGGTGGTGCTCTCGAAACGGATCCGGGCCGCCGACACCTCCGCTGTTCTGCGCTGGGCATCGCTCGCAGGAGCTGTGAGCGTCGTCGGCGGCTACGCCATCGTTGCCTGGATCCCGATCGACACCATCGCCCTGTGGGACTACGGCACCTCGGCTTCGATCCGAAACTTCGCGGCGCTCGGGGTCATCTGCACTGCCCTGTTCGCCACTTTCATTGCCATCGGTGTCGCTGTCGCAACCCTGCTCGGCCGAGGCGGGGAGGACGTCGGG
>JBPCTP010000041.1:0-3925 GCA_051011615.1 Microthrixaceae bacterium
GTCGAGAACTTGAAGCCCTTCGTGTAGTCGAACTTCTCAACCGCACGCATCAGGCCGAGATTGCCCTCCTGCACCAGATCCAACATGGGCAGGCCACGACCGAGGTAGCGCTTGGCAATCGATACGACCAACCTCAGGTTTGCCTGTGTGAGACGCCGCTTGGCGTCGTCGCCGGAACGCACTTCCTTACGAAGTTTTCGTCTGGCACCGGGATCCAAGCGGTCCAACTCACCCGAAGCGCTGAGGTCTGCCTGCCTTTCGGCGGCACGTTCACCGGTCTCGATCAGCTTCGCGAGATCGACCTCCTCGGGCCCTGTGAGCAGGGGTGTACGCCCGATCTCCCGGAGGTACATCTTCACCGGGTCTGCCGTACCGCCACTGCCGGTCGCCACCGACGTGGTCTTGCGACCTTGGGAGATCCGTTCGGAGCGCCGCACCGTGGCCGCCTTCTCCCTCGACACAGTCGCCTGTTCCTCGGCATCGAGCGCAACGTCGATCGGAACCACCTCATTGAGCACGGTCACGTTGCGTTTCGCCCAGAACTCTCGCGTCTCATCAACGACCTCATCGGTCATCTCCCGGCGAAGTGCGCTGAGCGCATCGTCAATGGAGAGCTTGCCCGAGTTTGCTTCGGCGCGCTCGGCGAGCGCCTGCACCTCAACCTCGGAAACGTCATCCCACAACGACAATGACCCGGCTCCTCGTCGCCCACATCATGGTGTTGGTCCGCCGGTCGGCTCGGGCATCGCCGGTTCGGCTTCGTCCCCGGCTCCCTCCCCCGCGTCGTCGCCGGGACCTGTGCGCCGAAGCTTCAGCCAATCTAGCAACTCTGCGACGGTTTCCGACTCGACAAAAGGGCGCCGGAGTTCATCAAGAGTCACCTTCAGATAGCCAATGGCGTCGGAATATTCGAGGGGGTCCGCTGAACCGCGGGCCTCGAGTTCGAGGTCGATCAGCTCCAGTCGAGCCACCTCGGTGGCGAGGCGGGCCATCACATCTGTGGCCTCCACATCGATGTCCTCCACCGACAGTCGCGTCAGCTCCTCAGCCAGTTCGGGTGGGGCATCGGCGATGGCGTCCGCGACACCGTCAGCGTTCGACAGGGCCTCCCAGGCTGCCTGGGCCATCGGTTGGGAGAAAAGCGACACGTCCAGCAAGGGAGCTGCCACATCGCTGTGCTGGATCGCAAAGCGGATCGCTTCACGTTCAGCGCCCGGAGTCAGCGGCGGCAACCCGATACGAGCCGGCGCCTCAGGTGGCTCGGTACGGCCGTCGTGGCGATCTGCACCCCTTTGGCGGCGGTTCGGCTCCGCTGCTGCGGGCGGGTTGCGCCGCACCTCCTCGAGGCGGTTTCGCAACACCGCCACCTCGATTCGTGTCGACGCGGCCAACTCCATCAGATACTGGTCAACCACCATCGCATCCGGGTGCGCTGCGATGACCGCCAGGGCGGCGTCCGCAGCACGTGCACGCCCCTCGGCGCTGTCCATGTCGGCTGCGGCCAGGGCCCGCTTGACCCTGAACTCGAGAAACGGCCTGGCACTTTGCACTGCGACGGCGAGGGCATCTGGGTCCTCCTGGGCGAGCTCATCGGGATCGGCTCCACCCGGCAACTCCACGACCCAGAAGCCAACGTCATGTTTCTTCTCCCATTCGTAGACTCGTTCGGCCGCGGACTGGCCGGCTTCATCGGCGTCGTAGGCGAGCAGTATTCGCCGGGTGAAGCGGCTCAGCAGTTGCACGTGGTCCTCTGTCAGCGCAGTACCGCAGGTGGCAATCGAGCGGTCGATTCCCGCTCTCGCGAATCCGATCACATCCGTGTAGCCCTCACAGACGATCACCTCGTTGGAGTTGACGGCATCGCTCTTGGCCCAGTTGAGCCCGTAGAGCGCACGGGACTTGTGGTACAGCACGTTGTCACGGGAGTTCTGGTACTTCGGACCCTCGCCGTCGGGCAACTTTCTGCCACCGAAACCGATCGGCCTCCCCTGCTCGTCGAAGATGGGGAACAGGATCCGGGCGCGAAAGAAATCCTGGAGTCGGTTTCGGCGGTTGAGCATGCCCAGGCCGGTCTGCTCCAGGTCGGTCTGCTTGAGTTTCAACGCCCTGGTGAGTTCGTCCCACCCGTCAGGAGCCCAACCGACCCGGTAGTTGGCCACCTCGTCTGCAGTGAAGCCGCGTTGGCGCAGGTAGGCGCGGGCGCGTGCAGCATCAGGCGAAGTACGCAGGCGCTCGTGGTACCAGTCGACCGCTGAATCCATCACCTCATGCAGGTGCGCCTTGCGCTTGCGCTCCTCTCCCCCACCACGTTCGGTGTAGCGCAACGGGATGTTGGCCCGTCCCGCCAGGTTCTCCACGGCGTCGACGAAGTCGAGGTGCTCGATCTCGCGGATGAAGGTGATGGCGTCACCGGAGGCCTTGCAACCGAAGCAGTGATACAGACCGTCGGTGGCGTTGACCGAGAACGAAGGTGACTTCTCCGCATGAAACGGGCATATCCCTACCCAACGCTGACCGACGCGCCGCAGCTGTGAGTAGTCCCCCACGAGGGCGACCATGTCGGTCGATTGGCGCACGCGGGCGACATCCTCGTCGACAATCCCCAACGGGTTCCTTTCGTGCTGCGGCGGCCCGAATCAGCCGAGGGGGCGATTATTGCAGCAGTCAGCTACGGCCGGGGACCGGTTTGGGCCCGCCGGTCGGCGACCCGTCAGGCGAGGCGTTCCGCCAGGTACTGGGCCACGCCGGCGATGGGGACGCGATCCTGGTCCATAGTGTCGCGATCGCGCACGGTGACCGAGTCGTCATCCAGGGAATCGAAGTCGAAGGTCACGCAGTAGGGGGTGCCGATCTCGTCCTGGCGGCGGTATCGCCGACCGATCGCCTGGGTCTCGTCGTAGTCGCACATGAACTGCTTGCGGAGCTCGCCGGCCAGGGCCGAGGCGGGTTCGGACAGTTCAGGCTTCTTCGAAAGAGGCAGCACGGCCACCTTGTAGGGAGCGATCTTCGGGTGGAACCGCAGAACGGTGCGGGTCTCGCCACGGACCTCTTCCTCGGCATATGCAGCCATGAGGAAAGCCATCGCCGTGCGGGTCGCACCGGCGGCCGGCTCGATCACGTTCGGCACCCAGCGTTCGTTGTTGGCCTGATCGAACCACTCAAGACGCTCACCCGAGTGTGTGGCGTGCTGGGTGAGGTCGTAGTCGCCACGGTTGGCGATGCCTTCGAGCTCGTCCCAACCCCACGGGAACAGGAACTCGACATCGGAGGTACCCGAGGAATAGTGCGATAGTTCGTCGTCGTCGTGCGCGCGCAGGCGAATCTCGTCTTCGGGAATGCCGAGGTCGAGATACCACTGGTATCGCTCGGCACACCAGTACTCATAGGTGGCCTGCGCTTCGTCGGGATGGCAGAAGTACTCCATCTCCATCTGTTCGAACTCGCGTGTGCGAAACACGAACTGGCCGGGCGTGATCTCGTTTCGGAACGACTTGCCGATCTGGGCGATACCGAATGGCGGACGCACCCGAGTCGTGTCGATCACGTTCTTGAAGTTGATGAACATGCCCTGGGCGGTCTCGGGCCGCAGGAACGCGCTCGCCGACGCGTCCTTGACCGGGCCGGCCTGGGTTTCGAACATCAGGTTGAACTGCCGCGGTTCGGTGAACGTGCCTCGCTTGCCGCAATTGGGGCACTGGTCGGGATCCTCGAGTTTGTCGAGACGGAACCGCTGCTTGCAGTTCGTGCAGTCCACGAGGGGGTCGGTGAAGTTCTCGAGGTGTCCGGATGCCTCCCACACCTGCGGTGGCGAGAGGATCGAAGCGTCGAGACCCACGATGTCGCCGCGTTCCTGCACCATTGCCCGCCACCACGCGTCTTTCACGTTGCGCAGCAACAGCACGCCGAGTGGCCCGTAGTCGTAGGT
>JBPCTP010000042.1:0-2801 GCA_051011615.1 Microthrixaceae bacterium
CACCAGGACCCCGGTGGCCATTGGATCGAGAGTGCCGGAGTGTCCGACCTTCTTGGTGCCGAGAATGCCGCGGCACTTCGCCACAACATCGTGGCTGGTCCACCCCGATGGCTTGTCGATTACAGCCAAGCCGCTGGGTGCGGCCGGCGCGTTCATGGCCTGTCGCCCGGCCCGTCGGACCCAGCCTCGCGGGCCTCGCTGTCGCCGGGCCCTCTGTTGTCGAAGCCTTCGGCGTTGTCGTCGGAGCCTTCGGCGTTGTCGTCGGAGCCGTCGGCGTTGTTGTCGGAACCGTCGGCGTTGTTGTCGGAACCTTCGGCGTTGTCGTCGGAACCGTCGGCGTTGTCGTCGGAGCTGTCGGCGCTTTCGCCGCCAGGAGAGTCCGCCGCGATGTCGTGAAGGATCTCCTCGATTCGCAGCGCCTCATTGAGCACGTCATCGATGCTGAACCGGATCTGCGGAGTGTGGCGAGCGCGGACCTGGCGGTTGACCACCTTCTGAATCGGCCAACGAACGTCCTCCAGCGCCTCCTCCACTTCGTCCAGGCGATCCTCGGCCTGTGCGGTGAAGGCCGAATAGAAGACCTCGGCGCGTTCGAGGGAACCATCCACCTTGACAGCGGTCACCGTGACCAGATCAAGACGCTCGTCGCCGATTCGTTCCAGCTCCGATGCCACGATCTCCCGTACGAGCTCGCCGATACGGTCCGTCCGCTGGAATGGCTTGGGGTTGCCCCGTCGTGCCACTTGGCCGCTCAGTCGCGGGGGATTTCTTCGAGGTCGAAGGTCTCGATGATGTCGCCCGCCTTGAGGTCCTGGAAGTCCGAAAGGCCCACGCCGCACTCGAATCCGGCTGCAACTTCGCGGACATCGTCCTTGAAGCGGCGCAACGAGGAGATCTCGCCCTTCCAGATGATCGTGCCATCGCGCAAGAATCGCACCTTGGATCCACGCTTGATCTCGCCGTTGGTGACCATGCAACCAGCCACTGCACCGATCTTGGGCACACGGAAGATCTCACGTACCTCGGCTTCGCCGGTCACCTTCTCGCTGAACTCGGGCTCGAGCATGCCGACCATGGCCGACTCGATGTCTTCGAGGAGCTTGTAGATGATCTCGTAAGTGCGGATCTCGACGTCTTCGGTGTCGGCCAACTCACGGGCCTGACGGCTTGGTCGGACGTTGAAGCCCAGCACGGTCGCGCTCGATGTCGCCGCGAGCTGGATGTCGGATTCGGAGATCCCACCCACTCCTCGAAGCACGAAGCCGACCTTGACCTCGGGTCGCTCCAACTTGCGAAGCGACTCGGTGACCGCCTCGAGCGATCCCTGTACGTCGGCCTTGATGATGAGATTCAGCGTCGCCTGCTCGCCCGCCTGGATCTGGGCGAAGATGTCCTCGAGCTTCGCGCCCGAGCTCATCACCGAAGCATCGCGACCGCGGCCTGCTTCGCGCTTCCAGTGGTCACGGGTTTCTGCCACCGACCGCGCCTTGCGCTCATCGGGTGCGACCACGAAATCGTCGCCGGCCTCGGCAACATCGGACAGGCCCAGCACCTGCACCGCACCGGCCGGGCCGATCGACTTCACCTGCTTGCCGTGATCGTCGATGAGCGCCCGGACTCGACCCCACGCCGGTCCGGCAACCAGGGGGTCGCCGACCGAGAGCGTTCCTCGTTGGACCAGGACAGTGGCCACGGGACCGCGACCCACGTCGAGGTGAGCCTCGAGCACGGCGCCGGTTGCACGACCCGCGGGAGTGGCCCGCAGATCCTCTACCTCGGACACCAGCAACAGGTTGTCGAGCAGTTCGTCGACACCAAGGCCTTCGAGTGCGGAAACCTCACACATGATCGTCTCGCCGCCCCAAGCCTCGGGTACGAGGTCGCGCTCGGAGAGCTGTTGCATCACACGATTGGGATCAGCACCTTCACGGTCGATCTTGTTGATCGCCACCACGATCGGCACTTCGGCAGCCTTGGCGTGCTGGATCGCTTCTTCAGTTTGCGGCATCACGCCGTCATCGGCTGCCACGACCAGAATCACGATGTCGGTCGCATCGGCGCCGCGGGCACGCATTGCGGTGAACGCCGCGTGGCCGGGTGTGTCGATGAAGGTCAGCGGCCTGCCGTCCTTTTCAACCTGGTATGCACCGATGTGCTGGGTGATTCCGCCGGCTTCTCCGGCGACGACGTTCGCGTTGCGAATGAAGTCGAGGAGCTTGGTCTTGCCGTGGTCGACATGGCCCATCACGGTGATCACCGGCGGACGGTGCGGAAGGTCCGAGGTGTCTTCGATTTCCTCGGGAACGTCGAGGACCTTCTTGAGCTCGACCTCTTGCTCTTCGCCAGGGTCGACCATCGAGATCTCGGCGCCGACATCGGCGGCGAACAGCTCGATCATGTCGTCGGTCAGCGACTGGGTGGCCGTGACCATCTCGCCCTGTTGCATCAGGAAACGCACCACGTCGGCGGCGGTTCTGTTCAGCTTCGGGCCGAGGTCCTGTGGTGACGACGCGCGTTCGACCACAACAACACCCTCGGGCACTGGCGCCTCTGCGGGGGTGTAGGTCGGAACGTCCATCGGCTGGAGTTCTTCGCGATTGCGGCGCCGCCTGCCCTTGCGGCGAGGCGGACGCGGGCCGCCTCCGGGGCGCCCGCGACCGGGCGGAAATCCGCCACCGGGACGACCTCCGGGAGCACCACCGGGTGCGCCACCTCCGCCGGGAGGACCGCCTCCGGGGCGTGGCCCGCCGGGGCGTCCGCCTCCTGGACCTCCGCGCTGCGGCGCAGGTGCTGCCTTGCGG
>JBPCTP010000043.1:0-3166 GCA_051011615.1 Microthrixaceae bacterium
GGTCCAATGGGACGTCTCCTACACAATCACCGCTGCGGGCGGCCTGAGCATCAGTGAATCGATTGACAACCTGTTCAGCTTTGCGCTCTTCGAGGTGTCGGTCGACGAGGTCGAGTCGGTCATCGAGGGCTGAGCGCGCCTGTTCTATTCGAAGCTCTTGCCCCAGTCGCGCAGGAAGTCGATCATCGTGCTCGGAGCGTCGGGAGCGGCCTCGCCCGGCTGGTAGCTGACCCGGTGCAGATCGCCGGTGAACGCAAAGGCGCCGTGGCGTTCATGGACCGACCAACAAACCGGCGACCGACGGTCCATGCCTATGTCGATCCCCTCGAAGGGCGCCATCGCCATCAACAGGCGGAAGCCCTCACCTGAGGCCACGCGCTCGCCATCGACCGACAGCGCGATGTTCCAGCAGTCCTTGCCCGGCGCTTCCACCGACAGGGTGAGTTCGTGCTCGCCCGGATCCAGCAGCGGCCCGCGAACCTCACCTTCGAGTCCGTAGCCGTTGTGGGCAGCCACTAGCTCGCCGGTGTCGTCGACGTAGAGGGAGTAACCGCCTCCTTGGTCACCATGGGCGAACAGGATCCCGCTGTCACCTTCGGCCAGCGTCACCGACGCGGTCACGTCGAAGCTGCGCCAGAGGATGAGCTGAAGTGAGCGCCACCGTTCGAGCGTGGGCTGGCCGGGATACATCACAACGGGCTCGGAGAACACCTCGTTCCACGGCGGCCGGATCAGGAACTTGAGCCCGGTGCCCTCGTCCAGCGGGAACACCTGGTTGTCCCATGCCGAGGCATCCCAGAGCGCCTTCAGCTCGGCCAGTACCTCTGGCTGTACAGCCGCCAGGTCGTTCACCTGGGTCGGGTCCGCCGAAACGTCGAAGAGTTCCCAGCGGTCCTCCGCAAAGGGCGTGCGAATGGGGTGGCGCGCCACGGCCTCCCAGTTGTCGCGCCGGAAACTGCGGTTGCCCTCGCACTCCATCATCACCTCGCCCTGGTGACCCTCCGCTGAGGCATCCGTGAGCGTGTCGAGCATGGAGTTGCCGATCGTTTCCAACGCCGGCGCACCGTTCCACTCATCGGGCCGCTGCAGACCGGCGACTTCGAGCATCGTGGGGAACAGGTCGGTGACGTGCACATACGCGTTGCGCAACTCCCCGCCTGCCACCCCGGCGTCGGGCCACGATGCGAGGAACGGCACCGAGTGTCCGCCGCGGTGGGTATTGATCTTGTAGAGACGAAACGGTGTGTTCGACACCATGGCCCAGCCCCGCGGGTAGTGGGGCAGGTTGGTCGGACCACCCACCTCCTCCAGCCGTGCGTAGTCCTCCTCGAAGGGTTCCTCATGGCCAACCCGACCGAAATGAAGGGAACGGAAGTACGCAGTGGTGCCCGCTGCCTCGCCTTCGCGCGAACCACCGTTGTCCGATGTGAACACGAAGAGCGTGTTGTCCCACTCCCCCATCTCCTCGAGTGCTGCACGCAGGCGGCCGACGTTGTCGTCGAGATTGGTGAGCAGACCGGCATAGGTCTCCATGTAGCGGGCATACAAACGGCGGTGCTCACGGTCGAGGTCATCCCAGGCTGGTACGTCATCTCCCTCCTCGGCATTGCGCGGCGGCAGCACTGCGTCCTCGGGGATCAACCCGAGTTCCTTCTGGCGGGCGAAGCGGGCATCGCGCACCTCGTCCCAGCCGTCGTCGTAGCGGCCCCTGTGTGCCGCGATGTCGGCGGCCTTGGCCTGGATGGGAGCGTGCATTGCGGCATGCGAGAAGTACATGAAGAACGGCTTGTCGGGTTTGGACGCCTTCGATTCGCGGATCATCGACACCGCACGGTCGGTGAAGTCGTCGGTCAGGAAGTACCCCTCCGGATAGGTGTCGGTGCGCACCGCATGGTTGTCCTCGATCCGGCGGTGCGGATGGTGGAAGTTGGTGAATGCGTCCAGGAAGCCGTAGTAACGATCGAAGCCCCGCTGGCACGGCCACGAGGACCGGTCAGCAGCATCGTTCTGTTCGGAGTCCTTCGTGAGGTGCCACTTGCCGACCATGAGGGTCTGGTAGCCGCCCGCCCGCAACAGCTCCGCGATGGTCGGCGCCTGCTCACTGAGGGTCATCGAGTAGCCGGGAAAGCCGGGATCGGAGTGAGCCACGTGCCCGATGCCTGCACGATGGGGTTCCAAACCGGTCAACAGCGCGGCCCGGGTCGGCGAACACATCGGATAGGAGTGGTAGTCGGTGTACTGCGCACCACCCGATGCAACGGCATCGAGATTCGGTGTGGGAATCTCCGAGCCGTAGCAACCCAGGTCCGCGAAGCCGAGGTCGTCGGCCATCATCACGATGATGTTGGGAGCGCCCTCGCCGGCGGTGGGCCGCGGCGGCCACCACGGCTCAGAGGTTGCGTACACACGGCCAACCGGGCCGGGGTGGCCGGCATATGGAGCAGTCGGGTCTCCGTCATCACTCATGTGTCGGAGGCTAGTGGTGGCAGGGCAAGATGTATTCGTGCCCGACCCGGACATCGATGCGGCAGGCGACCTGGCGGAGCTGGCTGCGGAGTTGGCTCGGCCACTGCTCAGCGGCCCCGACGCCGTCGCCCATGAAACGCCCTGGCGCGGCGCCGGTGGCAGCGCGCTGGCCGTGGCGAAACCGGTCGAGCTCGACGAAGTCCGCGAGGTCGTGCGTTGGGCCCGCAGGACCCGAACCAGAATCCTTCCCCAGGGGGCCGTGACTGGCCTCGTCGGCGCATCCACACCCCCGGCGACTGGTCCACCACCGCTGGTGCTCAGCACAGATGCGTTGGACGGGCGCCTCGACATCGACCCGGGCGACGCGGTCGCGATCGTGGATGCCGGCGTTCGACTGTCCGCGCTGAACGGGAAAGCAGCCGATCTCGGACTGGAGTTGCCGATCGACCTTGCGGCGGACCCGTCGGTGGGTGCGATGGTAGCCACCAACACGGGAGGATCGCGGGTGCTGGCACATGGCGACATGTCGCGCCACGTGCTCGGCATACAGGCCGTGATCGCAAACCCCGATGCCACCGTCATCGGCAATCTCAGCGGACTGCGCAAGGACAACACGGGCCCGGATGCCACCAAACTCCTGATCGGATCGGGCGGCGCGTTCGGCGTGATCACGGCGGTGGCCGTGGCCCTCACTCCGGTT
>JBPCTP010000044.1:0-2693 GCA_051011615.1 Microthrixaceae bacterium
TCCTGGCACCGATCAACTCCGGATCCACCGGCGCGGAGTAGGCCTCACGCAACTCGGTGGCGCGATTGCCGGGCTCGAGCGAACTCAACCTCTCCAGCACCGGCAGCGGGTCAGCGTGGCGGGTCCACAATCCCTCGGCATGCAACACACCGAGGCCGCCGAGGCGGTCCAGTTCGATGGCGATCGCCGGGCTCGTCACCCCGTCGAGGGGTGCCGACATCACGGGAATGTCCAGCTGGTAGGCATCCACCTGCCAGCTCACATCCACGTCCTTGGCGTTTCGGGTCCGTCGGCTCGGCAGGATGCGCAACTCATCGAGCGCGTAACCCCGCCTCGCCTGTTTGCCCATCCCGATTTCTGTCTCTGCCACCCGGTTGCTCCAATCTCGGGCCAGCGCCGGCCGGCGTGACCAATACCCGCGGAGTGGCCCCGTGGGAAGAGAGGAGTCTATGCGGTCCGCAAAGGCCCAACCCCCTAGCCTCGGCGGCGATGGGTGACGACTGGACACAGCGGGACGCCGCATCCGTGTGGCACGGATTCACCCAGATGGCCGCGTACGGCGACAACTCCCCCGTGATCGCGGAATCCGCCGAGGGTCACTACATCACCGACGTCGACGGAAACCGCTACCTGGATGCCATCTCGTCGCTCTGGGTCACGACGTTGGGTCATCGCGTTCCGGAACTCGACGCGGCGCTGGCCGACCAGGCGGGGCGCGTCGCCCACACGACCATGCTCGGCAATGGCAACCGGGTAGTGACCGAGTTCGCCGAGGAACTCAACGCGCGCCTGCCAATGAACGACCCGCGTGTGCTGTTCGCCGCGGATGGCGCCGTTGCGGTCGAACAAGCCGTCAAGATCGCGTTCCAGTACTGGCAGAACCTGGGCGTGACAGGCCGCACCGGCTACCTGGCGCTCGGCGGCGCCTACCACGGCGACACCGTCGGATCGATGTCCGTGGGCGACGGCGGCTTCGGCACCGACCTGTTCGACCCGCTCACCTTCGGCGCCATCCGGACCCCCGGCTACGACGACCCCGCTGCAATCGACAAGGCCATCTCGGTGATCCGACAGCGCGGCGAGGAACTTGCCGCTGTGGTGATCGAGCCGGTGGTCCAGGGTGCGGTTGGCATCCAGACCATGGATCCAGCCGCTTTCGCTCCCCTCGCCGAGGCGTGTCGGGAGACCGGCGCACTGCTCATCTGCGACGAGGTGGCGGTCGGATTCGGACGCACCGGTGAACTGTTCGCCTCGCAGCTGTGCGGGATACGTCCGGACCTGATGGCACTCGGCAAGGGAATCAGCGGGGGCTACCTGCCGATGGCGGCGACAGCAACGGCCGACCACGTCTGGCAGGCGTTCCAGGGCGTCGACCTGGGTGAGCGCACCTTCTACCACGGCCATTCCTACGGAGGGAACGCCCTCGCCGCCGCGGTGGCTCTGGAACACCTGCGCCTGATCGAGCGCAACGATGTGCTGGCCAACGTGCGCGAGCGAGCCGCACAATTCGAGACGCTGCTCACCGAGCATGTGGCACCTCTGGCGCAGGTCGGCGAGGTACGCCAGCAGGGGCTGATGATCGGTATCCAGATGGCACCGCCCGCACTCGCGGCCGATGGTTCCCAGGGCGGCCATCTGTTGCGATGGGGCAGACGAGTGAGTGCTGCTTGCACTGCCAGGGGGGTGCTGATTCGTCCGCTGGGAGATGTGGTCGTGGTGGTTCCCCACCTCACGACGACCGCCGAGGAGGTCGAACGCATCGTGTCGGTGTTGGCCGAATCCATACCCGTTGCTGCAACCGATGACCCGCAACCTCAACCGGGCGCCGGAAGCGAACGAAGCCTGGAGGAGATCGTGGCCCTCCGGCGCAACGCCTGATGGGTTGGTTCGAGCAAGCCACTCGGCGCCGCAGCGCGGAGATACGCGACGAGGGACGGTGGCGCAGTGTTCGCACCCTCGGCGCCGGCGGCACGACCACCACGGTCACCGCAACGGGCAAACCCGTCGTGCAGTTCGCGTCCAATGACTACCTGGGTCTCTCCATGCATCCTGCTGTCGCCGAGGCTGCGCAGTCGGTCGCCAGACAGGTGGGATTCGGCAGTGGCGCCAGTCGCCTGATAGTCGGAGGTCGACGCGAGCACGACGACCTGGAGGCTGCCCTCGCAGCGTGGAAGCGACCCAACCTTGCCGAAGCGGCGGCGCTGCTGTTCCCCACGGGCTACGCCGCGAACCTCGGCACACTGGGAGCCGTCGGGGTCGCAGCTGCCACCGCCGCCGGTGCTGCCGAAAACGCAGTCGTGTTCTCAGACGAGCTGAACCACGCCTCGATCATCGACGGCACCCGCCTCAGTCGCCTCGCGGTGGAGGTGTTTCCGCACCTCGACCTGGAGAACCTCGAAGCCCGCCTAGCGGCACGAAGCGGCCGGCCGAGCATCGTCGTGTCAGACGTGGTGTTCTCGATGGACGGCGACGTTGCCGACATCGCGTCACTCAGTGCCATGTGCGCCGCACACGACGCCCTGCTCATCCTCGATGTCGCCCACGACGTGTTCGGCGCTTCATCGGCGGTGGACGACGAAGCCTCAGTGCTGATGGTCGGCACCCTCTCGAAGTCACTCGGTTCACTCGGTGGTTATGTCGTGGGCACGCGTGATGCCATCGAGTTGGTGCTCAACACCGCGCGGCCCTTCATC
>JBPCTP010000045.1:0-4506 GCA_051011615.1 Microthrixaceae bacterium
GGTCATGCCCATGATCCCGGCCTTCGCCGCGCCGTAGTTGGTCTGGCCGAAGTTGCCCCTCAGGCCGGCCGACGACGTGATGTTGATGATGCGCCCGTGGCCGGCCTCCTTCATGATCGGGGCGGCGTGGCGGGCCATGTTGAAGGTGCCCTTCATGTGGGTGCCGACCACGGCATCGAAGTCGGCCTCGACCATCTTGACCAGCGTGCGATCGCGCACGATTCCGGCGTTGTTGACGAGGATGTCGATCCGACCGAAGTTCTCTGTTGCGGCAGCGACGATCCGCGCCGCGCCCTCGAAGTCGGCAACCGAATCTCGCGCCGCCACTGCCCGCGATCCGATCTCCTCGATCTCCGCCACGACCTTCGAGGCCGGGTCCTCGCCGAGGTCCTCGCCGCCCAGGGACACCCCCACGTCGTTGACCACCACGGCTGCACCCTCGCGTGCCAGCGCCAGGGCGAACTCCCGCCCCAGACCACGCCCCGAGCCCGTAACCACCGCCACACGTCCGTCGAGCAATCCCATGGCCGGCGAGGCTACCCGCGTTCACTGACACGTGTGTCAGGTTTGGCCGACGGGTGTATCAGCTCCGTTCTGACAGCTCTGGCGAACCTATGTGGTGCGCGATTCCTGTCAGAACGGGGACTTCATCGGGTCAGGAGGGCGCCATCCACTCGATCAACTTCCTGGCGATCTGGGGACCCTGGTCCTCCTGGAGGAAGTGGCCGCCGCCCTCGATGGTGGTGTGCGGTTGACCCTTCGTGCCGGGGACCTTGGCGTGGAACACACCGTCACCACCGGCTGTGATCGGATCGCCGTCGCTGAACGCGACCAGGAAGGGCTTGTCGAACTCGGCGAGGCGTTCCCATGCTGCGATGTTGTCCGGCACGGCCGGGTTGTCCTCCTCAACGGGCACCAGGGCCGGGAAGATCCGGGCACCCGCCTTGTAGGAGTCGTCCGGGTAGGGCGCGTTGTACGCGGCGACCACGCCGTCGGGCATCTCGTCGACGGTTCCCATCTGGATGATTCCGCCGGCATCGAAGTCCTCCGTGTTCGAGGCGAAGTCACGCCACATGCGGAACGCATCGGTCGCCCCGGTACCGGTCGGCATGCCGGTGTTGCCGACACACACCCGGTCGAAGCGCTCAGGCGACTCCGCCACGAGGCGCAGCCCCACGAGCCCACCCCAGTCCTGGCAGAACATGTTGAGACCGGTCAGGTCGAGGTGGTCAAAAAGCAGCGACCGCATCCAGGCGACGTGTCGCGCGTAGGTGTAGTCGGACTGCTCGGTCGGCTTGTCCGATCGCCCGAATCCCACCAGGTCGGGCACGATCACCCGGTAGCCCGCCTCGGCGAGGATCGGAATCATCTTGCGGTAGAGGTATGACCAGCTCGGCTCTCCGTGCATCAACAGCACCACTTCACCCGAGCGCAGTCCGAAGTCGATGTAGTGGACGCGCAACTCACCGCCGTCCTCATCGGGGATCGTCGCGTAGTTGGGCTCGAAGTCGTATCCCGGGAGGTTCTCGAATCGATCGTCGGGGGTGCGCACGGTTTCCATGGGCGGCACGCTACCGCAGGTGGTCACTGCCGCGCCGCGCAACACTGCGGTCTAACCTGACGCCCGCGTCAGTACGCGTCCAACACGGCTGACGATCGACGGCGAGACCGGGGAGCAAAGCGAAGTGGCATTGGAAGAGCTCAAGGGCAGCGAACTCGGCACCCAGACGATCACGATCGAACAGGGCCCCGTGCGGGCATTCGCCGAGGCCGTGCTCGACGATCCCGACAAGTTCTCCGGAGATGGCGCTCCCACTCCTCCCACCTGGCCGTTCGTGATGCCCTACTGGGGATCCGAGGGCACCGGTGGAGCAGCAGGACTACCGATGGACCGCCTGCGGGGCAAGGGCCGCATGATCCTGCACGGTGAAGAGGCCTTCGAGATCAAGCGTCCACCGAAGGTCGGCGAGACACTCACCGGTACGGGTCGGATCACCGATGTGTACGAGCGCGAGACGTCGTCCGCGGTCATGGAGTTCTACGTCCGAGAGGTGGACTGGCGCGACGCTGAGGGCGAGCCGGTGGTCACAGAGCGCTTCACCCTCATCGTTCGCAGAAAGCCGGACGCCGAGAGCTGAGGCCGCGCCGAACCCCGGCGGCACAGGAGGTCCGGAGATGTCCGGAGCAGTGGGGCGGGACCCCTTCGAGGAAACCGAGGACCAGCAGGCACTTCGCCAGCTTGCTCGCGATCTGGCCGAGCGCGAGGTGGCACCACGCGCAGCAGGGCTGGATGAGAGCGGCGAACCGCCCAGAGAAACGGCCAAGGCCCTCGCAGCGGCAGACCTGTTGCGCGTCGCGGTCCCCGAGCCCTACGGGGGCTTCGGCTACGGCGACATCGAAGCCTCCATCGTGTTGGAGGAGATCGCCCGAGCGGACGTGTCGAGCGCCATCTGGTGCCAGCTCACCTACAACGGCCCGCCCAGGGGGATCGCACATCTCGGCAGCGATGCACTCAAGGCCCGGTGGCTGCCGAAGGTCGCCGACGGCGGGGCGCTCATCTCGATCGGCATCACCGAACCCGATGCAGGCTCTGCGGTGCAGGAGATGCGTACCACCCTCGCCGAGGACGGTGGCACCGGAGGGTGGCGGCTGAATGGCTACAAGAACTACTCCACGCTCGGCCATGTGGCCGAGGGCATCCTCGTCTGGTGCCGTTGGCCGGGCGGCTCGGGGGCGCGCGGCATCGGCGCGGTGATCGTACCGATGGATCGGGATGGCGTATCGCTCACCGGCGTGCACACCTCGATGGGCGTGCATGCGGCCACCGAGGCCGAGATCGCGTTCGACGACGTGGCGATTACGGCCGACGACGTGTTGATCGAGGGAAACCCAGACGACGCCGAGGCGTTCAAGGTGCTGCTCGGCCACCTCAACCATGAGCGCTGCGGTAACGCCTCCATGTGTGTCGGCGCGGCTCAGGGTGCGCTCGAGTACGCCACCCGCCACCTGAACGATCGGGTCATCGGGGGCGAGCCGCTGGCGAAACGCCAGGGGCTCCAGTGGAAGCTGGCCGACATGGCGATCGAACTCGAATCGGCGCGACTGTTGTTGCGCCGTGCTGTTCACCTGGCCGGCGAGGGCGGCACTCCCCCGGCGCTTGAGACGGCCATGGCCAAGGCGGCTGCGAACCGCGCCGCCAAGTTCGTGTGCGACGAGGCGATGCAGATCCTCGGGGGCTACGGCTATAGCAGGGAGTACCCGCTCGAACGCGCCTACCGCGACATTCGGGGACTTTGCATCGGAGCCGGCACCATCGAGGCCCAGCTCAACTACGTGGGATCGAACGTGGTGCGCGGGCGCACCACCACCTCCCCCGGCTGGATCCCCCAGCGGTTCGACTGACCCATGGCGCCGAGCGCGGCTTCGCCGGACCGGCTGACGCCCACGTGGGAACCGGCCGCGCTCGAGGCCTGGTGTGAACCGGGAGGACCGCTGCACAACACGGGCACACTGGCCGATCTCTGCGGCTCCAACCCAGCTGACCCCGCTGCGCAGCACCAGCTGGCGACTACAACGCAGCGGGTGGCCGAGCTGGAGGCATTGGGAGTCAGACCGGGCGAAGTGGTGGCTTGGCAACTACCCAACTGCGGCGACTCGGTGGTGATGTACCGGGCCTGCTGGGAGCTGGGCGCGGTTGCGGCCCCGATACACCACCTGGCCGGCGACGCCGAGGTCGAGTCGATGTTGGCTGCGCTCTCGCCAACTGCGTTCATGGCACCGGACGGCCAACTGGCACAGCGGAAGCCATCAACAGAAGCCGCGGACACAGGTACATCATCTTCACGAACCTCCTCCAAACGAACCTCCGCCACACGAACCTCCGCCACACGAACTTCATCCGAACGCACTTCGTCTGCTCAGCGGCCTTCCGTCACGGCCACACCGTCGGACATCGCCGTGGTCCTTCACACCTCGGGCTCAAGCGGTCGACCAAAGGGCGTGATGCACACCCACCGGGCGCTCGCATACAAGGCGCGGACCATGGCCCGGCTCCACGGTCTGGGAGCCTCCGACGCTGTGCTGATGCCAGCGCCCCTCGCCCACGTGTCGGGACTGTTGAACGGAATCCTGGTTCCAGCGGCTGCGGGCATGCGGACCGTTCTGATGGCCCGCTGGGACCCCGAGGATGCGCTCGCGTTGATCGAATCGGAACGCGTCACGTTCATGGTCGGCCCACCAACGTTCTTCATCGGTCTCGAACAGGCCGACGGCTTCCACCCGGAGCGGGTGGAGTCGCTGCGGGTGCTGTCCGTCGGCGGCGCGGGAGTGACACCCGAGTTCGTGGACCGCACATCGCAGATCTTCGGTGCCCAGGTGAAACGCAGCTACGGATCCACCGAGGCACCCACTGTCACTTCATCAGCCACGACCGATGACCCATGGACCATGGCCCGAACCGACGGTCGGCCGACGGGTGCGGTTCAGATCCGCACCGTGGCTCCGGAG
>JBPCTP010000046.1:0-2711 GCA_051011615.1 Microthrixaceae bacterium
CTGTCGGAACAGCGGGGAGACACGATGCTCGACGTGATGCTCGACGTGGCCCTTGACGACAGCCTCGGGACCCGTTTCAACTCGGTGCTCGCCAACAACGACCCGGACGCGATCGCCTGGCTGTTGCCCCGCGACGGGGTGCTGTTCGGCCTGGCCGACTCCGGAGCACACGTGAGCCAGCTCTGCGATGCATGTTTCGCAACCGACATGCTCGGCAACTGGGTTCGTGAGCAGGAAGTCATGCCCCTCGAGCGCGCCGTTCACAAGCTCAGCGGAGAGCCGGCGGAGGTCTTTGGACTGTCCGGTCGTGGCCGACTCGAAGTCGGTGCTGCGGCCGACATCGCAGTGTTCGACCCTGACACCGTCGCACCCGGGCCGCTGCGACGCGTAACGGACTTCCCCGCCGATGGTGAGCGCCTGACTGCCGATGAACCCGTCGGCATCGAGCATGTGTACGTGGGCGGCGTAGCCATCCGCGAACACGGCAAGGACGTCTGCGGGCAACTCGAATCCCTACCCGGAACCGTTCTCTGACGCTGTAGCGTCTCAGCGTGGCCCCAACCCGAAGCGACAACTCCAAACCGGCCAGACACAGGGCAGCAGTTGCTTTCGCGTTGCTAGCTGCATGTGCACTGGCGTTGGCTGCGTGCGGCAACGATGACGAGCCCGACACATCGTCGAAAACAACAACCACCACCACGACTGACGACACCACATCGACCACCAGCTCAACCACTGAGTCCACGACACCGGCTGTTCCCACGACCGAAGACACCCCGGTGAACAGCGCTGATGAGCTGGGGCCGCTCCAGTTCGAGCTCACCACGGCGAACGACGACGTGACCGTGCGTGGCAGCACCGATGGATGCACGAATCCGAGCGAGACGACGCTGGACGTCACGTTCTCGGACGGCACCAACGAGGTGGTGGTGGTCGCCGAGAACGGCGAGGGTTCCGTCATCATCCCGGGCCTGTTCGAGGGGACGATCGACGAGATCGCAGTGGGCGATACCGGCAACGTGACGATCTCGGGTCGCGGCGGCCTCGCCGATGACTCAGCGGAAGCCACCACCTTCGAGGTGCTGGGCAACTGCATCTGAGCCGCAACTGCATCTGAGCTGCTGGTCTGCGAAACTCGCTGACCATGGCGAGAACCAGACGGAAGAACAGTTCGGTCGATCCCGCTGCTGCAGCAGCGACGAGGCCCGAGGTGCACTACAGGTTCCCAGCGCTGGTACGGCGATCGCGCCGCTCGACCGGCCTGCCGGACCGCCTGGTTCAGCGGATCGCCGGCGACCCGGTTGAGATCGAGGGAAGGGTGCTCAGTCGTGACCTCCAGCTCCTCATCGCACTGGCGAAACGGACCGGCTCCAATGCGCTCGAAGGGCAGTCGGCGCAGGAGCGCCGTCGTGAACTCAAGAAGGCATCGAAACTGGGAATGCCGGTCGCAACGAACGTGCACGTGCACGAGCGCATCATCGAAGGACCGGCCTCGCCGATCCGCCTACGCGTTTACCGCCCCCACGGTGTGACGGGCACTGCGCCGGCGATCGTGTACTTCCACGGTGGCGGCTGGGTGGTGGGCGACCTCGACACCCACGATGGGTCATGTCGCGTACTCGCGGTGTCGAGCGCCTGCGTCGTGGTCTCGGTTGACTACAGACTGGCTCCCGAGAACCCGTACCCCGCCGCGGTCGATGACTGCATCGCCGCCTACCAGTGGGTTGCCCGCAACGGCGACGAGCTCGCCGTCGATGGCAGCGCCGTCGGTGTGATGGGCGACAGCGCGGGCGGAAACCTCGCCGCCGTGGTAGCGCAGGCCGCGCGGGACATCGATGCGCCCAGGCCGGTGGCACAGGGGTTGGTGTATCCGGGCACCGACTTCGCGATGGGCACACGCTCGGTCGAGCTGTTCGCCGAGGGCTTCTTCCTCACCCGCGAGTCCATGCAGTGGTTCCGCCAGCAGTACCTGCCCGATGGTGCGGACAAGGGCGATCCGTCGGTGTCGCCCCTGTTGGCCC
Source organism: Microthrixaceae bacterium (assembly GCA_051011615.1). GTDB lineage: Bacteria > Actinomycetota > Acidimicrobiia > Acidimicrobiales > Microtrichaceae > JBPCTP01. The sequence continues at coordinate 2,022 of JBPCTP010000046.1, forward strand.
AGGACGTCTCAGGAGTCGCCCCGGCCCTCGTATGGACCGCCGGCTTCGATCCGCTTCGCGACGAGGGCTCGGCGTACGCCGAGAAGCTCGACAAGGCCGGCGTACCCACCACCTATCGCTGCTACGACGACCTGATTCACGGCTTCTTCGGGATGGGCACACTGCCTGGAATGATCGAGATCATCGAGGAGATCTCGGCACAGATGGGCGACCTGGTGCGTTCATCTGCCGAGGCCTGACGGATCCGACGCAGCTTCAGCAGCTTCTGACCGCCGGTAACCAGACCGCTACAGCGCGGCCGGTTCCGGCCGATGGAGTGAGGTGGAGCGACGAACACCGTTGTGGCTGAGCCACCATTTCCCGAATGAGTACGACCGGTGTGTGAAGGTTGGCCGGACGCACCTGTGCCGGCGTTGCTCGGTGTTCTGGCCCGCCTGTTTCGCGGCAATGCTGCTGGCGCTTGCGGGCCTCCGGTGGCCGGAATCGCTCGACGTCTGGCTCCTGTGGCTACTGCCTGTGCCGGTTGTGGCCGAATGGTGGCTCGAGCATCTCGGGGTCGCCGGATACTCGGCAACGCGCAACATGGTGTTCTCGCTGATCTGCGCGCCCGCAGTGGGAGTCGGCCTTGCCCGCTACGCGCTGGATCCCTCCGACGGGCTGTTCTGGTGGGTCGTCGCGGTCTACGCGGTG
>JBPCTP010000047.1:0-4033 GCA_051011615.1 Microthrixaceae bacterium
GGCCCGTCCTGGCCGTAGCCACTCACCCGCACGACGATGAGGCGCGGGTTGATGGCCTGGAGCGATTCGGGGGAGAGGTTCCATTTCTCGAGGGTGCCCGGCCGGAAGTTCTCCACCAGGATGTCGGCCTCGGCCACGAGTTCCCGGATGATCTCCTGGCCTGCAGCCTCGCGAAGGTTGAGTGTGAGCGACTTCTTGCCCCGTGCCACCACCGGCCACCACAGCGACTTGCCGCCTGACTTCTCGCGGCCCCATTCGCGCATTGGGTCCCCGACGCCCGGTGGCTCCACCTTGATGACTTCGGCTCCGAAGTCAGCGAGCAGCTGACCACAGAAGGGCCCGGCCAGCAGCTGGCCCATCTCTATGACTCGAAGGTCAGACAGGGGTTGCGGTGCATCTTGGCCGTTGCCGATGGTGTTGTCGCCGGAGTTCGTTGCGCTCATTTGGGGCCACCTTTCCTTTCGAGTGTCCCATACCGCGAGCGGATCAGATTCTGGTGATTTCACCGCTCGATCGGCTGCTGTTCCGCTCAGTGGAACGCTGTTACCATTCACGGTACCCGCTTGGCGCGCACGCAGGAAACCGGTGATGATCGGGCCCAGACCCACAGGAGGACCGCCGATGGGCGCAGATTCGCAGCAGGTGACGATCGTCGAGGTTTCGCCCCGTGACGGCCTGCAATCGGACCCCACCCTGCTGCCCACAGCCGCAAAGGTGGAGTTGATCGGTCGGGCCCTCGATGCCGGCATTCGTCGGATCGAAGCGGTCAGTTTCGTGAACCCCAAGCGCGTGCCCCAGATGGCGGATGCGGACGACGTGATGGCAGCAGTGCCGCGTGACCGCGGTGCCAGCTATATCGGCCTCGTGCTCAATCGTCGTGGCTTCGATCGGGCGGTGCAGACACAGGTCGACGAGATCAACGTGGTGGTCGTGGCGACCGACACCTTCGCCGAGAAGAACCAGGGCACCGACACCGGTGGCCTTGTCAAGGTGTGGGCCGACATCGCCGGGGCGGCACGAGAGGCAGGACTCAAGACGTCGGTGACACTGGCAGCCAGCTTCGGATGCCCATACGAGGGCGAGGTGCCGCTGCGCAGACTGACCGACGTGGTGTCGGCCATCGCCGAGCACCGTCCGGATGAAATCGCGCTGGCCGACTCCATCGGGGTGGCTGTGCCGACCGACGTCCGCGACCGGGTCGAAGCCGTCGCACCGTTGCTCGGAGACGCCACCCTGCGGTGCCACTTCCACAACACGCGCAACACCGGACTGGCCAACGCGGCCGCAGCCGTCGAAGCCGGAGTTCGGGTTCTCGACTCGTCGATGGCCGGCATCGGCGGCTGCCCGTTCGCTCCGAACGCGACGGGCAACATCCCGACCGAGGACCTCGTCTACCTGCTGGAGCGCATGGGCTATGACACCGGCGTGAACCTCGACGCTCTCATCTCAGCGGTGCCCTGGATGGAGGAGTCCCTGGAGCACGGCACGCCGGGGCTGCTCGCCAAGGCGGGCAACTTCCCGGCAGTGGGCGCCTGATGGCGCGCACGACCGACAAGCGCTCTGCGGCGACAGTCAGAACCGTCAAGGTCGCGGCGGCGCAGTGCGAGGTCGGCAAGGACGTGGCGGCCAACACCGCCACCCTCGTGCGAATGGTCACCCAGGCATCCGAGCGGGGAGCGGAGCTGGTCGTGCTGCCCGAGTTCGGGAACCACCTCTCGGTATACGAATCGGCGCAACACGCCTGGGACGTGGCCATCGATGTGGCCGACCCTGCTGACGACTTCGTGGTCGCCCTGGCGGGCGTCGCCCGCGAAACCGGCGCGTGGGTGGTCGCCAACGCCACGGTGAGACGTATCCCCGCAAAGGACGATCAACCTCCACGGATCACCGTCACGCAGCTGCTCTTCTCGCCTGATGACGGCCTCGTCGCACACGGCGACAAGCAGGTGCTCATGGGTGCCGAACGGATCCACCTGAGCGGAAGCGACGAGACCACCGAGGTGGTCGACACGCCAGTGGGCCGAATCGGCCTTTACTGCTGCATGGACGGCGTGGTCAACGAGCCGGCGCGGGCCCTGGCGGTCGGCGGCGCAGAGATCCTGTGCAACAGCCTGAATTCGTTCGCGCTGGACGAGGCCTCGCTGCATGTGCCCGTTCGAGCTGCCGAGAACGGGCTCTGGGTGGTGGCGTGCTGCAAGGTCGGGCCGCTCCTGCCGCCCGAGCGCGTCGACGAGTTCGCCGGGGCCCTCGGGGTCCCGGGCTCCACGTTCACCGGTGCGGGGGAGTCGCAGATCGTGTCGCCAGACGGTTCCGTGGTCGTGATCGGCCCGGCTGAGGGAGAGGCGATCATCATGGCTGAGATCGACCTCGCCGCGAGCCGGGCACGTCGCCGTCCAGATGGCACCGACCTGTTGGCGATGAGACGGCCCGAGATCTACGGACCCGTTGCAGCCGACATCGAGCCACTGCCCGCGACTGCAGCAGATTCTGTTGAAACAGTGATGATCCAGTCGGGCGCAGGCGACATCGACGCGCTGGCGAGCGCGGTGTGTTCAGCCGTCGGCGACGGTGCTGACGTGATCGTCCTACCCGAACTGGCGACGGAGGTCGACGGCATCGTCAGCAATCCAGCCGACGCCTCACTGGCCGGACGGGCGTTGGTCGAGTCCCTGGAGGCTGCGCTCGACGGAGCGGACGCGTTGGTGGTGACCTCGGTCGTCGAGGCAGATCACGCCGATGGTGCTGCGGGTCCGGGGACCGGCGACGCCGCCTATTCCCACGCCGGCGTGGTGATCTCGGCCGATGGAGTGGTTCTGCACCAGCCTGCGTTGCAATGCCCGCTGCGTCATGCCGAATGGCAGACCGTGTTGGGTGACCGCCAGAAGGTATTCGTTTCGCCCTTCGGTCGACTGTCGGTATTGGTCGGCGACGATGTGCTCGTGCCGGAAGCGGCTCGGCTCGCCGTGCTGGGTGGCGCCGAGGTTGTTGCGGTGCCGTTCAGTACGGCGGAGAAGGCAGACCTGTCGCTGATCCTGCCCGAGCGCGCTGCGGAGAACCGGGTCTGCCTCGCGGCTGCCAGTCGCCCCGGCCCCACAGGTGCATCGGGCGCATTCGAACCGCCGGTGAACCCGGTGTGGTCGCGCCCGGACCGACCGGCACCCTTTGATCGAACGATCAACGAACCCGAACGGCACCTCGCCGATCCCTCGGCAGGGTCGTTCCGGGTGACGCTGCACCCCTTGCGCACCGTGGAGAAGCTGGTGACCACCGACACCGACCTCGTGTACGGTCGTCGCCCGGAGCTGCGCGGGCCGCTCGTGGCTAGGTGAGGGCGACAAGGCGATCCATGCCGGCGATGATCCCGTCGCCGAGGGACTCGACGTCGAGGTCCGCGTCGTAGTCGGCCGTGAGCCCGAATGCCACCGACCCGTTGTAGGACAGGATCGCGGTCGCGATCCGGGTGCCATAGGAGATTGGGACATACGGCAGGTACGCCAGCATCTCGCACCCCAGGCAGTAGAGCGGGAACTGCGGGCCCGGCACATTCGTGGTGATGGTCGTCACCGATCGTTGGGCGGAGCGGTGCTGGGCGAGCAGACCGACCTTGGTGAGCGACTCCACCATGACCGGCGGCGCGAGATCGGACAGGTCCGTGACGACGCTGCCGGCCTCTGCCATGTGGGAGCCCTTGAGCTCCGCCATGCGAGCCCTCACCTCCTCGAAGCACTCGAGCGGTTCCTCGTAGTCGACGGGCAGGTTCAACAACAGCGCGGACACCCGGTTGTCGAGCACCCCGTCGCCGTCGGATCCACGTACCGAAACGGGTACGAGCGACGTGATCACGGCTTCGGTCGGATCACCGCCGGATTTTGTGACCAGGTCCCGGTAGCCCATCGTGATGGCCGTCAGCACCACGTCGTTGACCGTGCCGCCGAGGGTGTGCCCCACCGACTTCACCGCGTCGAGACCGACACTTCGGTGGGTCCACCGGCGGTGTGGTCCGATGGGGCCGGTCATCGCCGATTCGGGTGTC
>JBPCTP010000048.1:0-5351 GCA_051011615.1 Microthrixaceae bacterium
GTACAGGCCGTGCGCCCTCGAACCCGGGCCGCTTGCGGCCGCCGCCAGCTGGACCGAGCAGTACCGCCCAATATGGGAGGCGAGCCTCGACGGGCTGGAGGACTACCTCGATTCGAACAAACAGGAGCCAGAACATGAGTGACAACGAGACGAAGTCGGTGGAGATCGAGCGAATGCTCGACGCGCCCCTCGAGCAGGTGTGGTCCATGTGGGCCGAATCGGAACACTTCGCGGCCTGGTACGGCCCGGAAGGGGCGAAGATCCCGACCGCCGAATTCGATCACCGCGTCGGTGGGCGTCGCTTCGTGGTGATGGAGATGGAAACTCCCAACGGACCCATGCAGATGGGACTCGTGGGGGAGTATCTGGAGATCGACGAGCCCAACCGGCTCGTGTACACCGAGGCGCCGGCTGACCCGGAAGGCAACCCGTTGTCCCCGGCGGAGGCGGGAATGCCGGCCGATCATCCCGGTACGACACGGGTGATCGTCGTTCTCGAAGCCGCTGGCGACAAGACCCGTTTGCAGCTGACCCACGAGGGCGTCCCGGCCGGTTCGCCCGGCGAGATGGGTTGGAACATGGCGCTCGACAAGCTCGTCGCCCGACTTGCCGGCTGAAGTCGAGTTGGAGTTCCCGGTGGGGTCGTCTACCGACCTCACCGGGAGTCCACGGTCGGCACATCGAAACCCATGGCCAGCGCGACCGGAATCTGTGCGGGATCGAACGTGACGAATGTGACGGGTCGCGGCAGGCGATCCGCTGCGGCGAGGTGGAGCGCGTCGACGGTGCGCAGCGGCTGGGTGCGCCCCAGTTCGGCCGCGCGTTCCAGGCAGCGACCATCGACGGGCACCACATGGAACCGTTCCCAGTCGTCGCGAATGGCGCGCCGCAGATCGTCCGCACGCGTCGGATCGTCGCCCAGTCGGTCGGCCAGCATCAGAGCCTCCGAGAGCGCAAGCGCGCTGGCACACCAGTCGTGGTCGGATGACATCGCGTCGATGACGACCTGACGGGAATCACCCTCGAGGAAGCGGCCGAGCAGCGCGGTGGTGTCGAGAGCGACAGTCATCGCCCGCGGATCTCCCGAACGAGTTGGTCTGTTCGCGTCCCGGCCCACATAGGGAGTACGAACTCGGGAGCGGGGCGGTCGGAGCGTCGGGCGGGCGTGATGAGGCCACGGGCCGCGAGGTCGTGGATCGAGAGCTGGCGGTCCACCGGTTCCACGGGCCCGAGCTGCGCGACGGGCTGCCCGTCGATGGTGACCACCACGCGTTCACCCGCCTCGGCTCTGCGGGCCGCAGTGGCCAGGTTCGCCCTGAGGTCACGGATACCGATCGACTCCACGCCACCAGGATACTGCCGTGCGTACATATGTGTACACATGCCGACGTGCGGACCGCATTCGAGAATGCTTGAATCCATCGGTCAATCGATGAGTTCCCAGGGGGACACAAAATGAACTTCGCATTCAGCGAGGAGCAGGAAGAGCTCCGCAACGTGGTCAAGAGCTTCCTTGACACCAAGTCCGACGAAGCGGCCGTGCGCGAGCTGATGGAGACCGAGGATGGCTACGACACAGCGGTCTGGTCACAGATGGCCGAGCAGATGGGCCTCCAGGGCCTCGTGATCCCCGAGGAATACGGCGGCTCCGGATTCAGCTTTGTCGAGTTGATCGTGGTGCTCGAGGAGATGGGTCGCCGGCTTCTGTGCGCGCCCTACTTCTCCACCGTCGTTCTCGCAGGCCAGACCCTCATGCACTCCGGAGACGACGACGCCAAGAAGTCGTACCTGCCCGGCATCGCCTCGGGCGAGACCATTGCCACCGTCGCCTACACCGAGCCGAACGGCCGCTGGGACGAAGAAGCCGTGACCATGACCGCCACGTCGGATGGCAAGCTCAACGGCGAGAAGCTCTATGTGCTCGACGGCCACATCGCGAACCTGATCATCGTTGCCGCTCGCACCGATGCCGGTGTGAGCCTGTTCGCAGTCGACGGCGACGCCGACGGCCTCACCCGCACGTCGCTGTCCACCATGGACCAGACACGCAAGCAGGCCCGCCTGGAGTTCAGCGATGTACAGGGCAAGCTCATCGGTACCGACGGCGGCGGTTGGGACACCCTCAGCCAGGTGCTTGACCTCGCAGCGGTTGCCCTGGCAGCCGAGCAGGTCGGCGGCGCACAGGAAGTTCTCGAGTCCGCGGTGCAGTACGCCAAGGACCGCGTGCAGTTCGGTCGACCGATCGGCTCGTTCCAGGCAATCAAGCACAAGTGTGCCGACATGCTCCTCGAGGTCGAGTCCGCCAAGTCCGCCGCCTACTACGCCGGTTGGTGTGCAGCCGAGCTCAACGACGAGCTGCCATCGGTGGCCTCGCTGGCCAAGGCCTACTGCTCGGAGGCGTACTTCCACGCCGCGGCGGAGAACATCCAGATCCACGGTGGCATCGGCTTCACCTGGGAGCACCCCGCACACCTGTACTTCAAGCGTGCCAAGTCCTCCGAGCTTCTCTTCGGTGACCCCACCTATCACCGCGAGTTGCTCGCCCAGCGCATCGGCATCTGAGCCGAGCAACGCCCCCCAACGCCGAAATGTCCGCCTCACGTTCCCGGATTGGAAACGTGAGGCGGACATTTCGCATTGGTGGGGCATCGTGACCTGGATCTGGATCGTGTTGTTGGTGGTGGGAACTTTCGTCATCGCTGCCGCTTCCATCGGCTCGGTCACCGGTGTGCTTGCCGACAAGCCGCGACGCTCGGTGTACGACCTCGCAGAGGCGACGCAGTACGTGGCCGACAGGCTTCCCGATGAGATGACCGCACGCCTCAGCTACGAAGACGTGGACGCGGTCTTGGGTGCGCACTGCGATTACCTGGCCGAGGCCGGGATCGCATCGAGCAAGGCCGATGACGACATCGGTGAGAATCTCGTGGTGGTCGAGGACGATGAGCCCGTCGCTTGGATCCTCGGCCGCCTCGACGACCTCGGCTTCGAGATCGCGGACGAGGATGTGGTGAGGATCCTGGACGTGGAACAGCAGTACTACGAGGCAATCGGCGTGATCGGCCCGCAGGTCGACGGTTCGGGCCGCTGAGCCCCACGCCGTAGGATCGTGTCCCAGGCCCACGTAGCGTGGGCTCGCAGTCAGCAGAGTCGGAGGTGGCCAATGGATCGGCCGGGAAAGTTCGAGCATCACCGTTTCGTCGGCGACAAGCGGAGCCAGGTCGTCTACGACATCGACGAACTCGGCGACGACTACGAGCACCTCATCCACGAACTGATGGAAGCGGAGACATTCCTCTGCTTCGGTCCGGACGAACTGCCCGAGGCCCGCAACCGTGGCTACAAGCTGTTCGCACCCCAACGCGCAGCCAGTTGAGCTGACGCTGCCGAACAGGCTTCCACCCGTGACCCGCGATGGGCGGTGAACGTCAGCGCCCCGCGGCGCCGGTGATGGACTACACGTTCGCTTCGGGCGAACTGCAGCTCTCGGGCCACCTGGCGCGTCCCGTCGAACTCACCGATCACCAACCTGGACTGGTGCTGTGTCATGGATTCCCGACTCGTGGCCGTGAATCACCCCAGTCGGGGATTTCGTTTCCCGAGTTGGCGGACCGAATCGCAGCCGAACTCGGTTGGTGGGTGCTGACCATGAACTTCCGTGGCTGCGGCAAGGCCGACGGTGACTTCTCGTTGGGAGGGTGGCTCGACGATGTCGGCGCTGCGGTGTCACACATGCGCCAACGTTGCACAGGTGGAGTCTGGTTGGCCGGCTACGGCTCCGGCGGCTCGCTCGCAGTTCTCGAGGCTGCACGCAATCCCGAGGTGAGGGGCGTGGCGGCGATGGCGACACCAGCCGACTTCGATGACTGGGCCAAACATCCCCGAAGGCTTTTGTTGCATGCCCGTCAGGTGCAGGTGATCAAGGACCCGTCGTTTCCCGATGACTTCGACGAGTGGTCCTCAGAGCTGCGCTCGGCGCGGCCACTGGAGGCCTCGCGCGATCTGGCGCCGCGTCCGCTACTGGTATTGCACGGGGACTCCGATGACCTCACGCCGCTCGCTGATGGCCGGGCGATTGCGGAGGCCCACGGGTCTGCGGAGATGCGCATCCTCTCTGGTGCCGGCCACGAGCTCCGCCATGATCCGCGTGCGGTTGCGATTCTGCTCGGCTGGTTGAGACGCCAGCGGATCGCTTCGGAGCGCAGCCGAACCCAGCAGGACGAAGCCTCCGCCACCCCCGCTGACATCGACGCCGATGAAGACGACCAACACCTGACCGGGGGATAGAGCCGTGACCGAAGTTCCGCTGCCCATCACCGGTGACGAGGATGCCGACCGCCTCCTCGCCGAGAACCCACTCGCTCTGTTGGTCGGCATGCTGCTCGACCAGCAGGTGCCGATGGAATGGGCTTTTCGCGGCCCCGCAACTCTCTCGGAGCGACTCGGGGGTCTCGACGCAGCGCGGATCGCATCGATGGACTGCGAGGAGTTCGTGTCGATCTGTGCCGAGAAGCCAGCGATCCACCGGTTCCCGGCGTCCATGGGGCGCCGTATTCACCAGTTGTGCGTGGACCTGCAGAGCGCATACGGCGGCGATGCCGCGGCGATCTGGCGGGACGTCTCCGATGCCGATGAACTCTCCGGCAGGTTGCGTGAACTGCCCGGTTACGGCGCCGAGAAGACCAAGATATTCATTGCCATCCTGGCCAAACGTTTCGGTGTTGCGCCGCAGGGTTGGCAAGAGGCGGCAGCGCCGTTCTCCGACGAGGAGCCGCGCTCGGTGGCAGATGTCGATTCACCCGAGTCGCTTGCCAGCGTCCGTGACTGGAAGAAGATGATGAAGGCTGCGAAGAAGGACAAGCAGGCCAAGCCCTGAGCCGGACGCCCCATCCAGCTGGTTCGTTGGGCCCAAACTTCCTCAAGTGCGAAGGCGAGTGCGCCGAGAGTCAGTAGCGAAGCAATGTCTCTGTCGAGACAACGAAGCACCTGTCGACTCACATTCTGTCCAAGCAACTTCAACTGCACCGAAGCGATCAGCCCCCGGAGAACCGAGACGTGGAGAACTGTCCACATTGCCAATTCCTCGTGCGCGAAGGCGCGCGAACGTGCGACGTCTGTCAAAAGCCGCTGGTGGAGAGTTCCGGTGTGCCGTCGTTCGCGGCCGGACAACACCGTCGCGAGGACATCATCACCGCACGAGTTGGTCCGCAGGACGTGGGTTTCTCCAACGCAGTCGTATGGCTGTTCATTGTTGTCCTGCTACTCGGACTCGCCGTCTGGGCTACGACCACGTACTGGCTGTAGCCAGTCCGGCTGTAGCCAGTCCGGCTGTAGCCAGTCCGGCTGTAGCC
>JBPCTP010000049.1:0-6260 GCA_051011615.1 Microthrixaceae bacterium
GGCCATGTGCCGTTCATCGGCGTGCTCCAGACGCATCGCGTGAAGGTGTTCGCCGAGGGTGGCGACGTGACCGTCATCGCCGTGCACCAGGGCTTCGTGGAGGTCTCGCCCGTGGATGGCGAGGGCAACACCCGGATCACGATCCTCTCCGACGTTGCGGAACTCGCCGACACCATCGATGTCGAACGTGCCCGTGCGGCCAAGGAGAGCGCCGAGGAAGCGCTGCGTGCTGACAAGGACAACCCAGAGGCACAGTCAGCCCTCGAACGTGCCCGGGTCCGCCTCGACGCCGTAGAGGCCGCCTGACCCCAAACGGGTCTCACATCGCCACTCGCGGGCTGCATCCAGCCGCACCGCGCCCACGTTCGGGCCTACTGCGTCGCTACCCGCCGCGAACACAGCGGTCCTGAGCGACTCAAGTGCGTGTTTCGAGTCGGCCAGGGCCACCAGTGACTCTGTGCTACTCGGACTGTCCACCCAAGTCATCGAGACCAGGCGTCAGCCGAAAACGCGAAACCGGGCCGGTCACCTTTCGGTGAGCCGACCCGGAGTCGTGGGCTGGGGGGATTTGGTTCGCCTGCCTTGCGGCAGTGATCAGGCCCTAGAGGTCGACGGGCCGCAGCACGAAGGCGATGCCATGTGCGATCTGCGGGTTGCCCTTGTTGATGTCGAACTTGCTCGGGATGATGAATGGATCAAAGTCGTTGGGATCATTGTCACCAAGCGCGATCCACTTGAAGGGAGGAAAGATCGGCTTGACGACGATGTCGCCACCCTGGGCGGTGGTCAGCGGCGTGCCCGAGGGAACACCGTTCGCGGTGTCCGAGTCGATCGGGTCGCCGAGGACCACGTGGTAGAGCAGCACGGTCTCGATTGTGTCGATGCCGAGGGAGGCGACGGCGTTGAAGACCTTCTCTTCCTGCACCCTGAAGAATCCGAAGTACTGGCCGGTCAGGTCGCCCACGAGGGTCCAGAAGGCCCGGTCGTTCGGGATGAAGGCGGTCAGCGGCTCGTTGCCGTCGAGCAGCACACCCACCGCGGAGTCCGGCTTCTCGGCCAGAACTGCCAGGACGGCCTGTGTGAGGATGTCGAAGTCGTACGCATTGCGGTCGAACTCGTCACCGTCTGCAAGCAGCACATCGGCGAGCGATGTCGGTGCAGGAGGTACAGGTTCTTCCTGGGCGCCGGCGATCGGAGCGGCGACTGTGACCGTTCCGATTAGGGCGGCGGCGCCGGTCGCTGCCAGCTTCTTCCATGTACGCATTTCATCTACCTCCAGATGGGGGGTTGGTGGGTTCTGGAGGTGTTTCGGCCTCACAAGGGCGAGCGGATGCAGAAGATTCGGAATTCATGTCGGGTCCACCCCTGGGGGTTGCTTCTGGGTCTTGGAGTAGCCGGGAGGACTCAGCCCCGGGCGGGCAGTGTCGCCTCCAGGTAGCCGCGAAGGTTCGCCAGATCCCCGGCGTTCGCGCCGCCTGCACCAGCGGCTGCTGCAAGTCGTGTACGGCCACACTTCGGTCGATCTGCCGCCGTAACGCGCGACAGCTCGGCTCTCACCGTCGGGTGATCAACCGAGCTGCACTTCCTCGGGCTTCTGCCCTCGGCACCACGAAGTATGCGCTTCGTGGTCCTCTGTGCCATCCGATTTTCAGGAAGGAATCTTCCAGGGCAGCTTCTCGGCCGGATGGTGGGCATCGATGAGACGTACGGTTCCCGAACTGGACCGCATCACGAGCGACTGGGTTGTGGCCCCGCCCCGCACGTAGTGGACGCCTTCGAGCAGGTTGCCGTCGGTGATGCCGGTGGCAGCGAAGAAACAGTTCTCGCTCGCGACCATGTCGTCGGTGCCGAGCACGCGTGACAGGTCGTATCCTGCAGTCTCGGCAGTCCTTCGTTCCTCGTCATCGCGGGGCCACAGGCGTCCGAGCTGCTCGCCGCCCATGCCCTTCAGCGCAGCTGCGGAGATCACCCCTTCGGGCGTGCCACCGATGCCGAACAGGATGTCGACACCGGAGTCATGCCATGCGGTCGCGATGGCGCCGGCCACGTCGCCGTCGCCGATCAGGCGGATCCGGGCACCCGCTTCGCGGATCTCCGCGACCAGGTCGTCGTGGCGGGGTCGATCGAGCACGGTGGCCGTGACCTCGGTGACGGCCATTCCCTTGGCATCAGCAACGGCCTGGATGTTCTCGGCGACCGAGGCCTCCATGCTGATCCGACCCTTGGCAGCGGGACCAACCGCGATCTTCTCCATGTATACACATGGACCGGGATCGAACATCGAGCCCTTCTCCGATACTGCGATCACGGCAACGGCGCCTCCGCGGCCCATTGCGGTGAGGGTGGTGCCGTCGATCGGGTCCACCGCAATGTCGACCTCGGGACCGGTGCCGTCGCCCACCTCCTCACCGTTGTAGAGCATGGGAGCTTCGTCCTTCTCGCCCTCGCCGATGATGACGGTGCCACGCATCGACACCGTGCCGAGAATCAGGCGCATGGCGTCCACCGCCGCCCCATCCGCGGTTTCCTTCTCACCACGTCCGACCCAGCGCGAGGAAGCCAGCGCTGCGGCTTCTGTGGTGCGGACGATCTCGAGCGCGAGGTTTCGGTCTGGAGCGATTGCCATGCGCGCAAAATACCGCCTTGCCGGGCCGGTGGCCCAAACGTGCCAGCATGTGCCGGTGAGCGATGCAATCGAGTACGACTGCTCCCCCTGGGCGGGCGAGACACGCCGGATCCTCCGATCGGTACTCACCGAGGCCGAAGTTCCACACGCGTGGGAAGGCACGGTTCTCGTCGTCCCCGCCGATTTCGAGGACCAGGTCGACGCGATGGTCGACGACGTGGAGGCCACCGCCCGTGCCGCTCTCGGTTCGGCCCGTGAAAAGGTCGGCTACGACGTGTCCCCCTGGTCCGCGGCCAGTATCAACCAGCTCGTCAATCGGCTCGTCGAGGAAACGATTCCCCATGAGTGGGATGCCGAGGGCGATCTGCTCGTGCACGAAGAAGACGCCGAGTTGATAGAAGGGCTGATCGAAGAACTCGGTGAACCCGACGGTGCTGACGACATCGATGGGCTCGAATTGCACGACCGGCTGGGCAAGCTCTTCGTGGCCGCCGACCGGCTCTCGGGAAACCCGCACGACTCGGCGGGTCTTCGCGACATCGAGGGCGCCTACGAGCAGGTCGAATCGGCACCGTTGCCGTACGGGATCGGTCCGCAGACCTGGCTGGGTCTCCATCAGGCCGCCCGCCGCCTCATCGCTGCAATCGACGGCGAGGAGTTGGATGAAACGGATCTCTCACCCAAGGGAGCCACTCCCGGCAGCATCATCTCGGTTTCTGTGGGCGCGCAGGGACGTGGTTCGAACGGTGACGCTGGCTCCGGCGGACCTGACCCCGACGCTGACCCTGACGACGCCGCCGACCTGTTCGAGGAGCCCACCGATCCGGTCCAGGAATCCGCCCGGGCACTTCGCGACCTGCTTCGCAGCTTCGTCTGACCTACCTTCGTGGCCATGATCGTGGCCGAAATGGAGGCCTTCTACTCCCGGCCCGTCGCCCCGACCCGGCGTGTCGCAGTCGGAGAGTTGTTGCTTCCCGACGACGGAGCCGAGGATGCTGCAGCGATGCTCCTCGGCGGGGTCATCGCGGCTTTCGGTCGACGCCTGGACGAAGACGACATCGCCGAGCTGACGCGGCTCGTCACCGACGTGGCCCTGGGTCGCCGAATCCCACAGCCACGCCTGCGCCACCGCTTCCAGGCCGACCGCATCGGGCTCAAGCGTTCGGCCACGATGCTCGTGGAGGACGCCGATGGCTTCTACGAACTCGTGCTCGACCACACCAATGGGACCTCGGCGCAGCACGCTTTGGCGGCTGTGTATTCAATGGCTCAGTTGGGGCATGCAAATCGCAAGCCGGTGGCCACCGCAATGCGGAGAGGACTCGAGTGGGTCGGCGAGGTGGGACCGGAACTCCTCGGCACCCTGAGGCCCGGCGCATCAGGTCGACACCTGGGCCCGGCAGCATCCGCCAGTGATCCGGTCTCGTGGGCGCTGGGCGTATTGGGCCTGAGTGCGCTCGATGGCAGACCGCCGCGCACCGAGGTACGCCAGGCCTTTCGCGACGCGCTGCGCTCTGCTCATCCCGATCACGGCGCCTCGGAGAGGTTCGCCGCAACCCGCATCGCGGAGCTCGACACCGCCAGACGCATCCTGCTCGGCTGAAGTCATGGCTCGCAGGCGCAGACCCAGGGACCCGCAACTGCTGATGCTCTGGCCCGGAGCGGGCACGGGTGCTGATCACGAATCGTTGCTGGCGATCGACGACGGCATCGCGGAGATACCGGTGCGACGAGTCGACTTCCCGTACAGGCGAGAGGGTCGCAAAGCCCCCGACCGTGCCCCGAAGCTGATCGCCTCGATCAACACCGAGGTCGCCGCGGCGGCGGACGAGCTGGACATGGATCCGGCGCGCATCGTGATCGGTGGTCGGTCGATGGGCGGACGCATGTGCTCGATGGCCGCGGCAGAAGGCCTCACCGTTGCTGGTGTGGTGCTGATCGCCTATCCACTGCATCCGCCGGGCAATCCGGAGAAGCTGCGGACCGAGCACCTCAGCGACCTGCGGGTGCCGAGCCTGTGGCTGTGTGGGGACCGAGACCCCTTCGGAACGCCCGACGAACTCTCGCTCGCACTCGAATCAGTCGCCGGGGCGGTGACCTCGGTGACGCTGCAGGGACGGCACGACCTGAAGTCGGCGGGGGACGCGACTCTCGCAGAGATCAGGGACTGGCTGGGTCTTCCCCGCCGCGCTGCTCGTTGAGATCCTCGAGCTCCACTCCGGACGTCTCGGGCACTCCGAGCGCCAGGGCGGCGGCGATGAGGGGGCCTATGGCCAACCAGAGGAAGGCGTTTCCGTAGCCGAGGCTGTCCACCAGCACCCCGGCCAGCAGCAGTCCTGCTGCGGAACCAGCGGTGCCCATGGCACTCAGGCCGCCTCGCGCAGCTCCCCGGCGGGCTGTGGGGAAGAGCTCGGGTGCCAACACTCCGAGCGCGGGTACCGACAGCGTGCCCAACATCGCGGCAAGAGTGGCCGCCACCCACATGGGTGCACCGCTGAGCGCGAAGAACAGCGCCCCGAATCCCCCGAGAGCCAGAAGGCCGGGCACCAGCGCGAGCCGGCGGCCTCGTCGGTCTGCCAGGCGTCCGCCCACGAGGATTCCGAACAGTCCGGGCATTCCCGTGACGATGATGAACAGCGTGATGCGGCTGCCGGCGAAACCCCGATCCGTCCGCAGGTAGTCGTTCTGGAGCTGCGAAGACGGGGCGACGAAGGCGTTGAGCAGGAAGAACAACGCCGCCAACAGCGCGAAGCGCGCCGGACTCACCTTGCGGGCGCGAACCGACGTGTCCCGCTCGGCGAAGCGAGTGCTCTCCGGCAGGTGCTTCGCAGCGATCCACACGAGCGGGATGCACAGTGCAGAAGCTCCGAAGACGAGGCGCCAACCCGAATCGCCAAGGTCCGCGAGCGGCAGGGACAACACCACAACTCCGGCGCCGAGGCCGTAACTGAGGGCGCCAAGGCCCTGTGCTGCTGCACGCGAACCCGCGGGCAACTCCTCCACGCTCACGGTGTCGGCGGCGAGCATCGCCGCGATGGCGAGGTTCCGGGAGGTCGTCTGAAGCACGGTCAGTATCACCAGACTCGGCGCCACCGCAGAGGCCAGCGTGAACGCCACCGCTGCCGCAGCCGCACCCACGGCGATTCGACGGCGACCGACGCGGTCGGCAAAGGCCATCGTTGCGATGGTGAGCACGATCCCCACTCGTGACACGGCGAGGATCACGGACTGTTCGCCGGCGGTTCCGTCGCCGAGGTCCGCAGAAGCGAACGTGAGCACGTTGGTCAGGAACGCATAGAGCATGCCGCCCACCACGTGGAACAACGCCATCGAGGCCAGCACTGTCGACTGCCTCGGGGTGAGCCGATCAGGCAAGGCCCAGATCGGGCGCCACAGCGGAGGCTTGGGGTCACGCAACGCCTTGCGCATGAAGCGGTGCCAAATCGGTGCGAAGACCGGAATCGCGGGCCAGAAGCGAACCCACTGGGTCATCCGGAAGTTTCCGGGCCCGACCGGCTCCCACGAGACGTGGCGTTCATAGGTGCGGTAGGGGCCTTCTGCGGCGCTGAACGTGGCAGTGCCTACTGTGTCAACTGCTGTGAGGTCGTCAGCGCTGGGGTCGTCAGCGCTGGGG
>JBPCTP010000050.1:0-3323 GCA_051011615.1 Microthrixaceae bacterium
GAACAGCCCACACCCGACCCGCCCAGGGCCGACCATCCGCGTCCACCGTTCCGATGATCATTGCCCAGCCACTGTCAGATGCCCGCTCCATCGACGCCAGATCCACTGCCAGACCTCCTGACGTGCAGATTAGGGCCACGCCACGGGCGCCGTGACCGGCAGCGCACCGCTTAAGAACTTCTGAAGGTTCCCGTCGGAAGGACTGAGCAACACGCGGCTCTCACCGGGCGCACCATGACGAGGCCGGTGGGAACGACCCATCGTCGTGCTTTCGAAGGGAACCCACCCATGACCATCATCACGACCGACGTCGTCTCCACCGTCGCCGTCGACCTCTACCGCGACATCCACAAGGGCATTCGTGCCGAGCTGTTCGCCCTGGTCCAGGAGGCGGCGGCGGCCGATCCGACCTCGACGCTCGACCAGCGATCTCTCTCCGACCACGTGGGCGCTGTCGCCGAACTGCTCAGGAAACACGCCGAACACGAGGACACGCACATCCAGACGACTCTGGAGGCCCACCTCCCCGAACTGGCCGAGCGCGTGCTCATCGACCACTCAGCGATCGAGACCAGGTTGGAGGACATCGTCGGTCGCGCCCATGCGCTGGGCGACTCCCGGGCAGCCCGGGCCGAGGTCCACTGGCTTCAGCTCGACCTGGCGTCCTTCACGGCCGACTACCTGGCGCACCAGGACCTGGAGGAGCGCCAGATCATGCCGGCGCTGGACGAGGCCGTTGGTGCCGACGCGGTGCTCGGCCTCCACGCGGAGATCATCGCATCCATCCCGCCCGATGAATTGATGCGCACGCTGGCACTGATGCTCCCGGCGATGAACGTCGATGACCGCACCGAGTTGCTCGGTGGCATCCGGTCCGGCGCACCCGAGACCGTCTTCGACGGCATCTGGGACCTGACCTGTTCCGTGCTGACCCCTTCGCAGGTCGACGCACTGGCCCAACAGCTCGACCGCAGCTGAATTCGGGCATCGATGTGCTGGTGGATGTGCTGCACGGCGCTCGCGATGCGTTTGACCTTGCCGTTCTGTTGCAGGAGGCCACGGACGTGGCGACCCTGCTTTCTGGTGAGCAAGCGGTAGTAGATCTCGTCGCGAACCCGCCCGGCGGTGGACCTGGTCAGCACCCCACCGCGGTGTCACCTGTGGCCAGCCAGCCCTCAGGCACGCGGTAGGCCGCAGCGGTGGGGTCGAGTTCGGTGACGACGGAGTCTCGGATCGCCGCGTCGGCACCGACCCCGACGATCACGTCGTTGGCCTCCGAGAACCGGCCGACCGATCCGACGAGTTTGCCCTTCTGGGCGTTGCCCTGGTCGTCGGTGAGCGGGACCCCCGTCTGGAAAGTTGTCCCCCAAGGACCACTCGGAGAACCCGCTGGTCACGTGGCCTCTCTGGCTACTGATGGGGGAGCGGGAGTGCCCAGCCCGAACAGCTCCCTCCTTGGGACTGGCTCCGGCTAGAAGGCCACGGCAGTGTGTCGTAGGTCGTGGATCCGCAGGTGGCCGAGCCCCGACGACCGAATCGCAGGCTCCCAGAATCGGCGCCGCCACGACGACAAGCGGACCGGGCCGCCCTCACGGTGCGGCGAAGAACAGGTCGTCGCCGTCGGCGGACCCCTGCATGATCTTCGAACGGATCTGGTGGGCCTTGTGCACCGTCGCACGTGCTCGCCGAGCAGCGAGGTCGGACACCCAGGACTGGACCAGCGTGTGGTGGACCCCGCTCAGTGGCATCGGCCCAGAGGTGGGGGAGATGTGATTGCGGACGTAGGACTCGTCCCGTGCTCGTGTCGATGGCCCAAGATGGGTCTGGGTAGACCACCACTCGCCATTCCCATCGTCCATCGTGGTTTTCCCGAGACGGGGGTCGACCCAGGCTCCACGACGCTGTTCGACCTCGACCTGGGCGAGAAACTGCTCGGCGGCAAGCTTGCGCTTGAAGCTGGCCGACCGTTCTGGCGACGTCAGCACCAGCACGAACGGCACGTTCTGGCCGGAGAACGTAGGTTTACAGGGGGTCATCCAGCTGACGCACCCTCTGATCGAACTCAGCTCGTGCGGCGGCCTCATCGTCACCATCGAAGTCGACCCAGCGACAGAACCTGCGCAACGACTGGTCGAGTTCGCTGAATAGGAGATACGAGTTGACTGCTCCGTCGCCGAAGCTGACAGTGAGCCTGCCCAGCGCCAGCCGGTCACCGGACTGGGCTAGGAGCGCTTCGAGACCTATCGACGGTCCCGTGCCAACAACCCACAAGGACTCGAGCAGCGGCTGGTAGGCGGCTCGGCCATCGATCTTCCCGAACACCCGCATGGAGCGACGGTCCTCGTAGGTGAACTGCGGATCGAACCAGGCTTCAGCCCAGTCCGCCGACGGCGGGGAGTCGAGCGACTCCATGGCTTCGGCAAGTTCGACCGCTCTGCGGACCACGGCGTTCGGCTGCACTCCCGCACACAGTAGCGATCGAGATGGCGTGGAAGCCCACCCTGCAGGCGCAGCCCAAGAGGCAACCTGCTCTCTTCTGCCCCGGAGAACGTCTCGTAGGTAGGTAGGTGGGTGGGTCTAGTCGTCGGTAGCCGAGAGCAAGATGGGGTATCCGATGTCACCGGTCTCGGCGAGAACGAAACAGTCGAGCATCCACGCTCCCGGCTCATCGAAGAGGCCGCGGATCCGGTAGTCGGTGTCTTGACTGGTGGGTGGCCGAACGATGAACTGAGCGGTCTCGCCCTCATCGGCGACTTCGAAGATGCCGAACTCCGCGATCTCCTCGACCGTTGTGCCGTCCGGCACCTTCCAGAGTGAGAACCCGACCTGAGGCTCCGTCGTCGTGTTCACGGCCGCGATCCAGACTTCGGTGCCGACCGGGAACTCGTCAGGTCCCTCGTAGTCACAGGAGTCCCCGGTGAAGAGAACGTTGGCCGACACCGGCGGATCCGCGGCGGTAGTGGTCTCCGGGGCCGACGACTCAGAATCATCGTCACCGTCGCTGCCGCAACCCACCAACAACAGCACGGCCACAGTCACGCCCGCCAACACCCGCATGGGGGCAACTAGACAGCGATGTCTCCTAGATGTCAAGCGACATGCCTCACCGCCGCGTGTCCCGAGACTGTCAGTTGACTAGGTGGGTTGGCCTTCCTGGTCACATCCCACTTTCATTCGCTTCCTGCACCCAGCCCAAGCAGTATTGGCAACGCTTGGTCGTGTGGCGTAGCCGCCACTTCCTCAGGAGGACCAGTCCGTCGGGTTCCCGACAGTGCGGGCACCGCTTTCCTCTCAGCGTGGCGTAGACACGAGTCCGCTTCAGT
>JBPCTP010000051.1:0-3562 GCA_051011615.1 Microthrixaceae bacterium
GTCCTCGTCGTTCGAGAGCGCGACCTCATCGGCGGCCGCTCTCGCGGCCGCCGAGGCGTTTCCCCTGGCCCCTCCCCAGCCGGCCCCCTCCCGCATCTCGGCATCGTTTGCTTCGTCGCCGAAGGCAACCACGTCATCGGCCACCAATCCCAAGCGGTCACATATCTCGGCGAGCGCGACCGCCTTGTTGATGCCGGGCAACCCAACCTCGACAAAGGGAAGGCCGGCCACCGCAACTTGAATCCCATCGTCGACAGCCCCGGCAACAGCGGCTCGCAGAGCGTTGATTCGATCGTCGTAATCATCGTGGAACACGACCAATTTACGAACGGGCCCTCGCTCTGGGATCAACGTGAGTATGTCGTCTACATAACGACCGAGCGGTACACCCGGTGGGAGTCGCTCTTTCCACCCCGGCTCCGATTTCGCGCCCAGCTCGAACTCCAAGGCAAACCGGACTCCTGGCAGCGAATCCCTGAGCCGGCTTACCGTGCCCGGTACCAGATCGTCCGGCAGGAAGACGTTGCGGATCACCCGAGGGCCTGCTGCATCGAGCTCCAGCGACATCGACCCATTCGAACAGATGGCGTAGTGGGCGCTGCCGATGTCAGCGACGGTTCTCTCAGCCACCATCCACGGTCGGCCGGTGGCCACGACAACCACAACCCCTCGCTCTCGAGCTGCCGACACGGCCCGTCGCGTGCGGGGGCGAATCCGGCCGCTCGAGTCCGCGAGCGTGCCGTCGACGTCAAGCGCGAGAAGGCAGGGGGTCACAAGGCGGCCAGGCAGGCCGGATCAGCCCGGCAGCTGATTCGTGTATGTCGCCAGGTCGAAGTAGTCGCGCCAAAGGGTTATCTGGCCATCGTCAACCTCGAAGACGCCAGCGACCGGAACCTCGATCCACCCGTGGGGCCAATGAAAACGATCGAGCCGCTCGTTGAGCACGAGGTTGCCGGCGGCAGCCTGCCTGACCGTGATCCACTCCACCTCCGAACAACGTTCGATCATCGGTGCCAGGAGGTCGTGGATCGCCTGGCGTCCGAACACCTTGCTCATGGGGACGTTGTCGTACTCGCATTCGTCGGAGACGAGCTCACATGCCGCGTCAAGATCCATCCGATTGACCGCTGCCATGAACGCATCGACGGTCTCTTCTGGTGTCATTCCCATGGTGCCTTTCCGTCCTTTCGGTCCCAGTGCAGGACATCCTCGATCGGCGGGCGAGTCGCTGGTTTGAAATCGGTGCCCAAGGTGTGGCCGCAGGTGATCAACGCACATTGTGTGGTCTGCTCGTAGTCGAGACCAAGGATCTCGGCTGCCTTCTGTTCCTGGAACAGGTGAATACTCGTCCAAGCCGTGCCGAGACCCCGTTCGCGAGCCGCCAGCATGAAGCTCCATGCTGCCGGAAGGATTGACCCGAAGTACGTGGCGGCTACGGCCGACGGGAAACCATCGAGGCGCGCCGGCACCACCGGTATCACCATTACCGGCACACGTTCGAAGTTCTGCGCGAGGTGTTCAGCCGACCCCATGACCCGGTCTTGTTGCGCTTGGCGTTCTGGATCGACATCACCCGCAGCACGAGACGCGGCCATGTCGGAGTTCGCGTAGACCTCCCATCCTGACTTGTACAGCTCGGCCAATGCCCGACGTTGGCCCTCGTCGGTCACCACTACCCACTGCCAAGTCTGGGTATTGGAGCCGCTCGGCGCCTGGATGGCTGCCTCGAGGCACTCCTTGATGAGGATGGGATCGACCGGCCTATCGAAATCCAGACGCTTCCTGACGGCCCTCGTCGTGTTCAGCACCTCGTCCGCAGAAAGTCCCAGCGTCATTGATTGCTCCCATCCTCGTCGTCGCCGGCTGGTGGTTCGTAGTGATAACCACGAACAGTCCGGCCGCCGGCGACCAGAATGTTGCGCCCGCTGACCCACCTGGCAGCCGGGGAGGCAAGGTAGACGACCGCGCCCGCAATGTCTTCGGGTGTACCCAAGAACCCGAGTGGCACGGTCTTCGCGATCTCTTCCTCGGCGCCGGAGTCAACACCGAGGACCTGGTGGAATGCCTCGGTGACGACCGGGCCGGGTGAAACGGCATTACACCGAATCTTCCTCGGCCCAAGCTCGATGGACAGTGTCTCGGTCATGTTGAGCATGCCCGCCTTGGCGGCGGCGTAGGGCCCGGTGAAAGGCGAACCACGCATGCCCGCTCCGGAGGCGATATTGATGATCGACCCACCCTCTGGCATCCGAGCCGCCGCCGCCTTGCAGCCCTGGAACGCTGTCGTCAGGTTGAACTCGATCTGGTTGCGAAAGACCTCGTCAGGGGTGTCGACCAGTGCCCAGGTTCGCTTCTCGTTGGCTCCACCTACATTGTTGACCCACGTGTCGAGCCGACCGAGCTCCGACATGGTGAACTCGGCCAGCTCCTCGGAGCGGTCCGTTATGTCGGCACAGAAGATCGCCGCCCGCTGGCCCCGCTCTACGATCCCCGCTGCGGTGACGTCCAAGTCCTCCTGACGCCGCGCGTTGATGACAACGTCGCAGCCGGCCTCCGCCAGCCCCCAGGCAATTCCCCTGCCGATGCCCTGCCCCGACCCGGTGACCACTGCCACCTGCCCGTCCATACGAAACCGATCAGTTCCAGTCATAGAACCATCCCTCCGGCTGCGCAGACTAGTGCTGCGAGCCCCGCAGCGAACAAGCGGGGCTGTCGAGTTCTAGAGAGTGGCGAGGAAGTCCATGACGGCCGCGGTGAAGATGTCGTTCTTGTCACCGGCAACCATGTGGCCGGCGCCGCTGACATCCACGAAACGAGCATCGGGGAACTCGTCCAGAAAGCCGCGGGCCCCCTCCGCCGTCACCAGGTCGCTCATGCGTCCCCGAACCAGCATCAGAGGTACGTCTGTCGACTTGAGCGCCGCCGTCAGTCGTTCTGGGTCGCGCACTTCACGAAGTGGCTCGCTCGCGCCGAGTTCGATCACTCGCGGGTCCCAGTGCCAGTACCACCGCCCATCTCGTTCGCGGAGGTTCTTCTTCAAGCCTTCGAGATCGTTCGGACGGGGTCGGTGAGGGTTGTAGGCGGCGATTGCGTCGGCCGCTTCACCCAGCGACCCGAATCCGCTGCGGGCGTTTGCCAACATGAAGTCCTTCACCCGGTCGGCTCCTCGTTGGTCCATCCGAGGTACGACGTCGACCAGGATCAATGCGCCGACACTTCCTGGATGCCGTTCTCCTTCCAACATGACTCCGGTCATGCCGCCCAGGGAGGCTCCGACCAACGTCGGGCGAACACCCACTTGGCCGATCACCTCCGCAGCGTCGTCGGCAAAGACCCACAGCTGATAGCTGCCTTCCTCGTTCCAGTCCGAATCCCCGTGGCCGCGGAGGTCGAGCGTGATGGCGTACGCGCCCTCTTCAGCGATGGCTCTGGCCGTGCCTCCCCACGAGTGGCGGGTCTGGCCGCCGCCGTGCAGGAAGAGGACCGCTTTCTCGCTCGGCGTCCCCCAATGGTCGGCTACGAGGGTGACCCCCGATTTCAGTACGTGACGTTCGGTGCGCGG
>JBPCTP010000052.1:0-3407 GCA_051011615.1 Microthrixaceae bacterium
GATCAGATCCGCGTGCAACCGTACGAGCTGGTCCTTCGCCGTGTCGCGGGCGATTTCCACCTCGGGCACGGGCACGTCCATTGCGCCGAGGTACTGCTCGACGTGTGCCTCGACCTCCGGGCGCACCGGGTCGTCCAACAGCTCCAGCAGCACACATGTGTGGGCCACGATGCTCCGACCGCTCTGGGTCGGAAGAGCCTCGAGGAGTTCGGCAGGCCCCACTGGTGCGACATCGGCCAGCGACGGCAAACCGGTGCCGGCGAATCGCGCTGCCAGGGCATCGACCACAGCCACCTGCACAACGGAGAGCCCCTCGCCATCCACCTCGAGGGCAGCCCGCAAACCACCGAGGATGATCGTCGTCTCCTCCGGGCTCGGCGGTTCGTTGACCGAGAAGTGCGAGTGCAGGATCCCGTCAGCCACCGTCGCCCCAACGCTTGCGTGCCAGTTCCGGGGGCAGCGGGGGAAGGATGCAGAACTCGTTGCCCTCAGGGTCCGCCATTACGAGATGGGTGTCACCGTCGGGTTCGTGGACGGTTCGGCGTCGCTCACCACCGAGCTCCACGATCTTCATCGCCGCGTCCTCGACGTCGTCGACCTCGATGTCGGGGCGAACCCAGCTCACCCGATCCGGCCCCGCCTCACGCTCCGCCTGGCTGGCACCCCAGGGCTGGAAGGCGAGGTACACGCCGCCCGGGTCAGGGGTCAGCTGCAACCACCCCTCTTCGCGTTCGGCGATCTCCACGCCGAGCACCTGCTGCCAGAACGTGCCGACACGGTCGGGGTCGTCGCAGTCCACAACCAGTGCCCGGAACCATCCGATTGATGCCATCAGAAATCCTCCTTCGGTTTTGCCACTCTTGCGTTCAGCCAGTCGTAGACCGCGGCATTGCGTACCTGGGGTGCCGCTATCTCACAATCGAGACCGGCACCGGACGCGTCACTGAAGCGCTCCAGGTGCACATCTCCACCAAGATTCTCAGCGACCACCTGGCTCTGACCGGCGAATGACTCGGCCGACTCGGCATCTGCGACGAAAGTCGGCACCGCAACCGCGGCCAACGCCGACGGGTCGAACCGGTAATGATCCATGACGGCCAACGCATCTGAAACCGAGCCGGTGCCGGTGGCCATCAACAACTTGGCCGCGGCGATCGGATCATCGGTAGCGCCCTGCTGGTCGGTGGCGAGATCCACGACGCCCGGATCCAGCACCACGGCGTCAGCCACGAGGCCGCCAACCATCGCATCGAGTACGAACCAGGAGCCGTGGTTGACCCCCATCGCCACCAATGGCCCCGCGGAGCCGCCCCGCGCCCACTCAGAGGCCGCGTCAACCACACCCCGCCAGCTGTCGGCGAGGTTCAGGCCGTCACGCAACAGTGCGGCCCCCTGTCCGGGGCCTTCGACCAGCGCCACCTCCCAGCCCCTGCGAAGTCCTTCGGAGAGGCCGGTCATGGCTGCGTCCGACAGCGGCGTGTCGAGTCCCTGGATCATCAGCACAACGCCCCGTGCCGTTTCGCCTCCCCCCGGCGTGAACCTGTAGCCGGGGAGGTCACCCACGGGCGAGGGCACGGCCTCGGCGACAGCAGGAGTGGGCCAGAGCGACACCGCAAGGTCCCAGGCGTGGCGGTGCTGCTGCCAGAGCACATCGACTTCGCCACTTCGGTGGGTCGCCGGTGCCCACCAGGCGCCTCCGAACAGGTAGTTCGCAGCTCTCAGTGCCTGGCCCCAAGCCGTGCGCTGCAGACCAGCGCCGGATGACTCCTCGGCCTGGGCTACCAGACGGCGACCGAGACCGCAGAACTCGTTCAGCCAGCTGTCTGCGTCGCCATCCTCTACGCGCTCGATCGTCGCGAGGATCTCCCCGACCTCGGCGGTGCCGTCACGTACCCCCGACAGGAGGCAACGCACGGAGAAGTCCATGCCGGGGTCATCGAAGAACTGCACACGTCCAGCATGCCCGCGACATCGACGGTTCCGGCGGACGCCACAAACCCGCTGCAGAGCAGCGGTCGCCGGCAGCCTCAGGCCTCGAGAACCACCGGCACGATCATGGGGCGGCGACGTGTTCGCTTGGAGACGAACGATCCTGCCGCCCTGCGCACCGCCTTGGTCAGCTTGGAGACCTCTGCATCGGAATCGAGGGCGTCACGCAGGGCCGACTCGACCTCATCGGACAGATCCGCGATCAGCTCACCCGATTCCTCGGTCACGATCCAACCACGGGTCGCCACTTCCGGACCGGCCACGATCTTGCCGCGCTTGCGGTCGACCACTGCGATCACGGTGACCATTCCGTCATCGGCGAGGATCCGTCGGTCCGCCAGCACTCCGTGGCCGATGTCGCCCACGGTCCCGTGTACGTAGATGTATTCCGAGGGTACGCGACCATCGAAACGGAGGCCCTCGGCGTCGAGCAGCAGCCGATCCCCGTCCTCTGCGACCAGCACGTGGTCACGGGGCCTGCCCATGGTCACCGCCAGGTTGGCGTGGGCAACCATGTGGCGGTACTCACCGTGCACCGGCACGAACCACTCGGGCTGGAGCACCGACTGGAGCAGCTTGAGTTCCTCGGCCTTGGCATGCCCGGTTGCGTGAACATCGTGAAGGCCGGAGTGCACGACCTCGGCGCCCTGTTTGATGAGGCTGCCGATGACCCGACTCACATCGTGTTCGTTGCCCGGGATCGGATGGGAACTCAGGATGATGGTGTCGTGCGGGGTCAGCTTGAGGAAACGGTTCTCGGACTGCGAGAGCCTCGTCAGCGCAGACATGGGCTCACCCTGGGAACCGGTGCAGATCACGCAGACCTCACCGGGTTGGAGGTCGTCCACGTCCTCGATGTCGATGATCGAGGAATCGGAGATGTTGAGCAGACCCATCTCGCGCGCCATCGCCACGTTTCGCAGCATGGACCGCCCGAGCGGTGCGACCTTGCGACCGTGGGCCACTGCCGCATCGGCGATCTGTTGGATCCGGTGGATGTGGCTGGCGAAGCACGCCGTGATCACCCGACGGCCCTCGTGTTCGTGCATCAGGTCATACAGCACCGAGCCGATCGAGGATTCCGAGCGCGAGTGCCCGCGTTCCTCGGCGTTGGTTGAATCGGCCAGGAGCAGTCGGATGCCCTCGTCGTCAGCGATGGCCCCCATGCGGGTGAGATCGGTGAGCCGACCATCCACCGGGGTGAGATCGATCTTGATGTCACCGGAGTGCATCACTACGCCCTGCGCGGTCCGGATGATGGTGGCAACGCCTTCGGGCACGGAGTGGGTGACGGGTAGGAACTCGAGCTCGAAGGGACCGACCTGGGTACGTTTTCCATCGGCGACGACATTCAACTCGGTGCGCCCGAGCAGACCGGCTTCCTCGATGCGACCGCGGGCTATCCCTATTTTCCCCCC
>JBPCTP010000053.1:0-7185 GCA_051011615.1 Microthrixaceae bacterium
AACGCCACGTCCACCTCGCCGCGTTCACGTGCCTCGAGCGCAAGGGCGGCGGCGAGGCCGCCACCGGCGCTGGCTCCTGCGATGGCGATGCGCTTCGCATCCACCTCTGGCTGGGCTGCCAGCCAGACAAGTGCATCGTGTGCGTCATCCAGCGCGGCGGGGAACGGGTGCTCGGGCGCGGTTCGATAGTCGACCGCCGCCGCCACGACACCGAGCTTGCGGCACAACTCGTCACAGTTCTTGTCGTCCTGCGCCGCCTTGCCGAGTACGTAGCCGCCGCCATGCAGCCAGAGCACAGCGGGGTGTGGAGCATCGGCTTCGCCTTCGGGTCGTTGAACCCGGATCGGTACCGACCCCGCATGCTCGACGGTGATTCCGGGTGGCGGCGGGCGACGGTCCACCAATCGCTCGAGGGGCCTGATGACTCGCAGTGCGCGTTCACTCCCCACACCACGCGGAAGCAACCTGGCCATCGTGCGCAGCTCGGGATCGAACTCGGGCTTCTTCTTGTTCATGGGAGTCGGTAGGCCCTTCTCGGTGCGCCGGCGGACATCCCGGCCGTTCGGTCGCTCAGGACCCAGAAACTAGCCAACCGGGTGGCCGACGGCGCCCGTGCGCTCAGCGGACCTGTCCGGAGTCGGGATGGACCATCAACGACGAGGAGTCGACCGCCTCCATGTGAGCGCCCGTGAGCACGTCGAGCTCGTGCAGCACGTCATTGTCCCAACCACGACCTGGGACGCCGGAGACGAACGAACTCGAACCGTTGTCGGCGAGGATGATTCCGTGGTCCTTCATCGCCTGGGCGATCACCCGCGCATGCGGTGAGAACCCACTGATGTCAACCGATGCCTTCAGACGGAACCACGCCCTCATCGGCGGACGGCTGGTGTCGCTGGAGGACGAGGCGTGGTGACGGGCAGGCCAGGTGTAGGCCTTCTGCGTTCGGGGAGCGGTGAAACTGGTCGGGTGGTCGATGTCGGCCCACCCGCCCAGGTGCCCGACCCGAAGTCCATTCCGAATCCAGCGCTGTTGCCGATGGAGTCCACCCACTGTGATGAGTCGGCATGGACGGGAAGGTGGTCGACAGACGCGTGCCAGAAGCTGTCCGGGGGCCTACCTCAGGCAGGCTTGTTGAGTGGTTGTGTCATCTCAGAGGGATCCATGCTGAAACCGAACACCCCGCGGTAGGCCGTACCGGGCACGTCGCGGTGCACAGTTCCGGCCGGGAGCTTTGCAACGGATCCGGCCGGCGCCTCGAGCACAGCACCATCGGGGTACTCGGCGGCCGCCTTGCCGCTCATCACGTACACGACGGTGTCGAACTCGTGGAAGTGGAAGTCTTCCTCGGCGCCGACCGAGTCCATGGCAAGTACGGACAGGCCCATGTCCCGCAGTGCGGTCTCGGCTGCCTCCTCCGAGGTCACATCAGTAGCTTCGACTGTTCCGTGTTCTGACATCACGCCTCCGCTGGTTTCAGCGGCAAGCCTCGCACAGCAGCGTGCCGCTGCGCTCTCACTCCAACAACCCAGCGAGCCGACCGATTGCTCCTGAAGTACGACTCCCCCACCACAGCAGATCCTTGCCGTCGACGAACATCGTCGTGGCGACGGATTCGAGTTCGTCGCGATGACGCTCGCGGAACGGATACGGCTCCGAAGGGGCGAGCACCAGGTCCGGTTGCCGGGCGGCGACGTCTTCGAGCGTTGTCTCTGGGTAGGTGTCGTGATCGGCGGCGAACACATTGTCGACACCAACGCTTTCGAGGAGCGACGTGCCGTAGGTCGGGGCCCCCAGTGCCATCCACGGGCGGCGCCAGATGGGCACGAAGGCCGCCGAGGTGGTCGGCACCGCTGCGGGCAACTCGGGCATGGTCCAGTTCACCCCCAAGCGTTCGGCAAGGGGCTGCAGTTGCGAGGCAACATCGCCGAGTGAGCGGATGTGGAGCGCTTCCACGTCCAACCCGGCGGACAGGAGTGCCTCGTAGTCCTCTCGCCGGTTCTCCTCGGCGTCGACGATCACCAGCTCCGGTTCCAGATCCGCGATCGCTGCTGTGTCCGGGTCCTTGGTGCCACCGACATGGCGCAGGTCGGGTTGCTCACAGAATCGCGTGCACGCGACCGGTTCGATTCCCCATTCGAGGAGGGTCTCCGTCATGGACGGCACGAGGCTCACGACCCGCATCGCGGTCAGCGAGGTTTGCGACCCACGCAGTGCCAGTTGAGGGTGAGCAGTTCCTCTTCCTCGGCACGGATGTAGGACTGGCTGTTCTCGTTGAGCCGCTGCAACAGAGCATCGGTCTTGCGCGGAACCACCCGGATCTTGGCAAGTGCCTTGAAGGTCGCTTCGTACTTGTCGAACAGCGCAACTTCCTTCTTGATCATCTCCACCGCCGGCCGGCCCAGAGATGTCTCCAGGTCGAACCCTGCGTTGCGGTAGGCATCCTCCCAGTAGCCGTAATACCAGAACCCGCCGAACACAGTGAGCTCGCGGGTGTGTTGGATGAGGGTGCGCTTGTGTTCGTCGTCGCGGTCGTAGGCATCGAGCGCCGCCACGTCGTTCATGACGAAGACACCACCGGGCTTCAGAATGCGGTAGATCTCGTTGAACGTGAAGTCGTGGTCGCTCACATACGTCATCGGTTGGATCGCGTACACGGCTTCGAACGACTCGTCGGGGAACTCAAGGGGCTTGTTGAAGTCACCCACCGCGAAGTTCGAGCGGGTCAGGTTGGGGTTGCGCCAGGCCTTCTCGATCTGGGAGGCGTCGAGGTTGATCCCGTGCAGATTGGCGCCGGTCAGCGCCGCGATGTGCTCGGCGATGGCGCCGCATCCGCAACCAAGGTCCAAGACGTTGTCGCCGGGACCCACGCCGAGGTCGTCGGCCACGATACGTTCGAAGAGGATCTGGTTCTGCAGAACCGACTCATCGGAATCGATCTCCGGTGGCATGTACATCTTCTCGACCGAACCCAGCGTGCAGAGCAGATGGATGACCTTGTACAACGCCTGGAGTTCGTCGCTGCTGCCCTGCGGATAGCCCTTGGGAGCAATACCGGCCTCGTAGTCGGCCTTGGTGTTCTCCGGTGAGTCCACGAAGAGTTCTCCGTAGGAACCCATGTAGGAGTCGTAGTCCTCGTCACTGATCCGCAGCAGGCCCCAGAGTGCACCCAGTCGGTCACCAATGGTCGTCGGCCTGTGCTTCATTCGATTTCCCCCGGTTGTTCGTTGGGCGACCGTAGCCCTCCAGGGGGAGAACTCAAACTTCAGTCGCGATGGTGATGACGGTGATGGCGACGCTTGCTGCGGCCGGCTGCTTCCTCGGGCTGGGTCCACAGGTCCGGGTGCGGCGGTGTCCGAGGGGCAGGTTGTTCCTTCTCGAGCTCGTTCCATGCCTGGAGGATGTCCAACAGCAACAGGTCGAGGAGCCTTCGACTCATGTCGACGCGCACCACGACGCGCATCAGGTGAACATCCTCGGCATCCGGCGGGAGGCTGTAGGCCGGCACGATCCAGCCACTCTCCCGCAGTCTGCCTGACAGGTGGTAGACGTCGAATCCTGGGTCTTCCTTCATCTTGAAGGTCACCACTGGTTCGGCGAGGCCCGGGTTCAGTATCTCGAACTTGCCGCTGCCTTCGAGTTTCTCGTTCAGGTATTGGGCGTTCTCCAGCATCGCCTCGGCTAGTTCGGTGTAGCCCTCGCGTCCCAGACGCAGGAAGTTGTAGGCCTGCGCCTGCACCATTGCGGAACCACGAGAGAAGTTGAAGGTGTAGGTCGGCTGCGCGCCACCGAGATAGTTCACGCTGAAGATCAGCTCCTCGGGGAGCTTCGAGCGGTCCTTGAACACCAGCCAGCCGACGCCGGGGTAGACGAGTCCGTACTTGTGTCCGGATGCGTTGATCGACCAGACCTGCTCCAGACGGAAGTCGAAGATCAGATCCGGATGTGCGAACGGCGCGATGAACCCACCGCTGGCACCATCAACGTGCAGGGGGATGTCCCAGCCCTTCTCGGCCTTGATGCGCACCAACAGGTCGTTGATGTCCGAGATCGGATCGGCCTCTCCGATATGCGTGGTGCCAAGCACCGCTCCGACTGCGATCGTGTTCTCGTCGATGTGCGGCTCGATGTCCTCCGGCGAGATCGTGTAGCGGTCCGACTTCATCGGGATCTTGCGCATCTCGACATCGAAGTACTTGGCGAACTTGTCCCAGACCACGTGGGTCTCGGCACCGAAGATCACGTTCGGCTTCGTCGTGTCCTTGCCTTCAGCCTCGCGACGAGCCTTCCAGCTCCACTTGTGGGCGAGGAGGCCGAGCATGATCGCCTCGGACGAGCCGATCGTCGCGACACCGACCACGTCGTTCACGTCCGGTGCGTTGTAGAGGTCACCCAGCATGCGGATGCATGCCTCCTCGACCAACGACGCCGCCGGGTACTCCTCGTGGTCGATGTGGTTCTTTCGAAGGGTCTCGTGGATCAGCTGCTCCGCCTGGGGCTCCATCCACGTCGTGACGAACGATGCCAGGTTGAGCGTCTCGCGGCCATCGAGCATGAGCGTCGTGTGCATGAGCTCATAGGCCGAATCCGGCTCCATTCCCGACTCGGGGAACTTCGATGGATCGATGCGCTCCCGGAACGGGTGCCGAGCGTGAATCGGAGTGAGGAAGTCCTCGGGTTGGCTTTCGTTGCTCATGTGGCCTCTCTTTGCCTTGGCCGTTGACGGGCGGCAGCAGGAGCAGCCCGAACGTAGCGCCTGTCAGTTCCGCGCGATCGTGAACACAGGTTCAGGACCCGCCGTTCGTGACCTCGTCCTGGATTGAGCTCACGGTGTCGTTGGCGTCGTCCTTCAGTGAGCTGACCGTGTCGTTGGCCTCGTCCTGGATTGAGCTCACGGTGTCGTTGGCGTCGTCCTTGAGCGAACTGACCGTGTCGTTGGCGTCGTCGGTCAGGGAGGTCACCGTGTCCTCCAGCTGTTCGGCCACCGACGTGGTCGTATCACCGTCATCGGAGTCGTCGTTGCAGGAACGGAGGTCGCTCCGGAAATCGACAGGAGCAGGGCGGCCGCAGCTGCCACGGATTTCTTGGTCATGTTGTGACTTCCTCGGGTTGGATCCGGCACGGCCAGTCCAGGGAGAACCAGATGCGGACCTTCGCTTCATGATCAACATAGGGCTCGCAGGAGATATCCACCACGACCTTGTCGATCGTTCCGCCGGTGAAGGGGAACCGAGCATCGTGTGCAGGCCCCGCTCCTCCAAGCCGACGAGCTTCTCGATCTGTTCTGCCACGTCCACCTCACGAACCAGATGATGCCCCTTGGATCGCCGCCGCCGAACCCATTTGGTTGACGCCGTCCACATCGTGCTGTGGGACCCGACGGTTCGCAGCGGGCAGACTTCTGACCTATGGCGCTCGCCCCGATCAGGAGCTCGTTCGACATCGCCGCAGCGGCCTTCAGATCGTGGTCCGCGGACCGGGCGATGCGCCTCGGGGCGGGTCTGGCCTACTACAGCCTCTTCGCCTTGGTACCGCTGTTGTTCCTTGCTGTTTCGTTCGCAGGTGCGGTGTTCGGTAGCGATGCGGCGGAATCGACCGTGGAGGAATCGATCGCAGAGTTCCTCGGCACTGACGCCGCCAACACGGTCACCGAGGCAATCGACTCGGTCCGCGTGGAGCGGAACTCCGCGGTGCTCCCGCTACTGAGCCTGGGCGCGTTGGTGTTCACGGCAAGTCTGCTCTTCGTCGCGTGGAAGGAGATGGTTGACGTCATCTGGGGCACGGCTCGCGAACGCGGAGTGCAGGGCACCTTCACGAGACGAGTCTTCGGCGTGGCCGCCGTCGGAGCTTCCGGCCTGCTGCTCGTGTTGGTCATCCTCGCCGAGACCGTGCTCTCGGCGATTGGGCAGCTGTCCGACGGCCTGGTACTCGACACCGTGCTGCGGTTCGGGGGCACTGTTGCTCCGGTAGTACTGGGATCAGTCTTCCTCGCCCTGTTGTTCAGGCTGTCACCGAAGCATGTCGTGCCCTGGCGATCGGTCTGGCCGGCGGCGATCATCACGATGGTGATGCTCTCCGTTGGCGCCTGGGCCTACGGGCTGTACGTCGCCACCTTCGGCTTCACAAGCGCATCGGGTGTGGCCGGCACGGTACTCCTGGGCCTGGTGGCCATCTACTACGCGGCCCAGATCCTGTTGTACGGAGTGGAGGTGTCCAAGGTCATCACGGATCGAGAATCCGACGCCGCAGACACTGTTAGCTTGCCGAGCAACGACGAATCGCGCTCGAGAGCCGATTCTCCCTAGCCGAGGAGTGAACCATGCTGGCATTGATCCACGACCTTCCCGACAACGTGGTGGGCGTACGTGCGGTGGACGAGGTGGAGGACGACGACTACGAAGACGTCCTTGTCCCCGAGATCGAAGGTCGACTGAAGCAGTTCGACAAGATCCGTCTGCTCTACGTGCTCGGAGCTGAGTTCACCGGCTTCGAGTCCGAAGCCGCGTGGGACGATGCGAAGCTGGGAGCCAAGACGTTCAAAGACTACGAGAAGATCGCGGTCGTTACCGATGCGAAGTGGATCAGCCGCTCGATCAAGGCCGTCGGGTGGCTCATACCTGGCGACGTGAAGGTGTTTCACGAAGACCGCATGGAGGCCGCACGCGAGTGGGTCTCCACCTGATGCGCCGAAACTCCATGGCCCTCCACGCGTCGCCGATGGTCGGGCGCAGCTGACGGGCCGGCCGCAAACCATGCTGGAACTGGCCGGGAGGGCGGGCCGAGCGGGACACGACCTCGTGGGCTGGCTCATGTGGGATCCGCCCGCCAAGGAGGCCTACACCGCGCTCGGCGTACCCGAGGGTGCGGGCTGGTTGGTTGCATGGAGGCTGGCCGCACTCGGGGACTGCTCGCCAGCTGTGGCGGCGGCGGCCACGTACTCGATCCACCCCGCTTGGATCGAGCACGTGATGTTCCTCTACCGAGACGCCACGGACACAGAATCGGTCATGGAGGTCCGCAACGCAGCGGTGCTCAGAGGACTCGAGGGGATCGCGCCGGGGCTCGGCGAAACCATCGGCCCGTTCGCGCACGACCTCTGGCGTGGGGTTGATTCGGCCCATCACGGCGCCCGGCCGATGTTCGCCGCCCACAGAGCTTCACCGCGACCGGAGGGGGATCCTGCCC
>JBPCTP010000054.1:0-3506 GCA_051011615.1 Microthrixaceae bacterium
GCCTCCTGGCGCACCGGGGGGTGCCCCGCCGCCGTCTCATCAATACCAACAACCGGCGCAGAACCCGGGTTGGGGAGCGGGGCCGGCGGCACAACCACCACAGGATCCGCCGTCCTTCGGTGGCGGAGGAACTCCGCCACCCCCGCCACCCCCGCCCTCGCAGCAGTGAGTCAAGATCTCCTCGCGTTGACGGCTGAGCTGGTTGACATTGCCTCGGAGAGCTTCGAGGAGGGTCCCCTCGTAGAGCGCATCGAAGCCGAACTGCGGGGTCACGCCCACCTCGGCATCGAGCGGGTTGGGGACAACGTCGTTGCACGCACCGAGCTCGGCCGACGCCATCGGGTGGTGCTCGGCGGACACACCGACACGGTTCCGGCCAACGGAAACGCCCGTGCCCGGGTGGAGGGCGACACGCTGTGGGGGGTGGGATCAGCGGACATGAAGGGCGGGCTCGCAGTCATGCTCGAGTTGGCTCGAGCGCATCGGGACCCACCCGTGGACCTCAGCTACGTGTTCTATGCACGTGAGGAGGTGGCTGCCGAACACAGCGGCCTCGAAGAGCTGGTGCAACTCCGGCCGGACCTTCTCGTTGGCGACGTGGCGATCCTGGGAGAACCCACCGGTGGCGACGTCGAGGCGGGTTGTCAGGGGTCCGTGCGCGTACGGATCACCCTGCGGGGTGAGCGTTCCCACACCGCTCGGGCGTGGATGGGACGCAACGCCGTGCACCGACTCGGTGCCCTGCTCTCCGCCCTGGATGCCTACGAGCCCCGCCAACCCGTCATCGACGGATGCGCCTACCACGAGGCTCTGCTCGCCACCTCCGTGGAAGGTGGAGTGGCCGGCAACGTGGTTCCTGACGAGGCCACAGTCGTCGTTGCTCACCGGTTCGCGCCGGATCGCGATGCTTCGGAAGCCGAAGCCCACCTTCGTTCGGTGCTGGCACCATTCCTCGAGCCCGATGACACCGTAGAGGTCACCGATGTGGCCAATGCCGCGATGCCGGCGGTGGAGCATCCCTTCGTCGCCGGCATGATCGAACGTGACCGGCTCGAGGTCCGCGCAAAGCTCGGGTGGACCGACGTCGCCCGCTTCGCAGCGCTCGGCGTACCCGCGGTGAACCTCGGTCCGGGGGACGCCACACTTGCCCACACCGCCGGTGAATTCGTGACACGCGAGAGCATCGAGAAATCCTGCCGGGTCCTCGATTCCGCAATCCGCGCTGGATTCTGATTGTGTTCCCTTCGTAGAACGAATACCTCGAAGCTGTGGAGGCAGAGATGTCAGGCTCGGAAAGCGTGAACAGCAAGGCGGCCCAGCGGCCGGCTGACCGCGATTCATTCATGTCGATGGTCGAGCGATTGAGGAATCGGTCCGGGTACTCCGAGCCGGTCGCGTTCGGTCTCGGCCTGGCCACCGTTGCCGACGGCGACGAGTCAGTGCTCGACACGTGGTTCGCAACGGTGAACCACGGCGACAACCTGGGATTCGCAGCGATAGTCGCAGACGTCGAGGGTCATGATGGCTCGACCGCCACGTTGCGGCTTGGCTCGGCCGCCCTGTCCGAGGTGCTGGCGCGGTGCGCTCCGATGCTTGATGACGGCGGCGACCACCCCAACCTGGCGGCTGTGCGATCGTTCGCATCGGCGCTGGCGGGAACGGACACGATCAGCGGTGGTCCGCTGCCCACGCACAAGGTGCCGGTGGTCACCTTCATCTCCGATCTCGATGCGCCGCCGCTGGACATCCACGACGCCTACCTGAGACTCCACCTGTTGTCGCACCGTCACGTGGTGCCGCACGGCTGCAACCTCGACGGCGTATTCGGCCTGCTGGCCAACGCCGTGTGGACCTCCGCAGGACCGTGTGACATCGGATCCTTCCCTGTAGCCCAGACCGAGGTGCTGGCGTCCGGCCAGGCACTGGTGGTGAATGGAGTCGACAAGTTCCCGCGCATGACTGACTACGTGGTGCCCGGTGGGGTGCGAATCGCCGATGCGTCCCGAGTGCGCCTGGGGGCCCATCTGGCAGAGGGCACGACGGTGATGCATGAGGGGTTCGTGAACTTCAACGCCGGCACCCTCGGCGCTTCGATGGTCGAGGGGCGCATCAGCGCGGGCGTTGTTGTCGGCTCTGATTCCGATGTGGGGGGAGGTGCCTCGATCATGGGCACACTCTCCGGCGGGGGCAAGGAAGTGGTCTCGGTCGGTGAGCAATGCCTCATCGGCGCCAACGCCGGGATCGGCATATCCCTCGGCGACGGCTGCGTGGTCGAAGCAGGCCTCTATGTGACCGCAGGAACGCGGGTGCGGCGCACGGATGGCGAAATCGTCAAGGCCAAGGATCTGTCAGGTGCAGATGGATTGCTCTTCCGCCGGAATTCCACTTACTGGGCGGTGGAAGTACTGCCTCGGCAGGGAACCTGGAGTGAAGGGCTGAACGCGGAGCTGCACAACAACTGAGCGAAGGTCAGAGGTCTTGCAGGGTCAGAGCTTTCGCAGGACCGTGACGACCTTGCCGAATACCTCCACTCCGCCGGACGGGTAGCGCATCGGCTCGAGGGATTCATTTGCCGGTTCGAGCACGATGGTGCGGCCGTCCTTGCGGTAGGTCTTGACCGTCGCTTCCTCACCCGGAATGCCTGCTACGACGATGTCGCCGGTTCGCACGACGTCCTGCACCCGAGCCACGACGAAGTCGCTGTCGAGGATTCCTGCGTCGATCATCGAATCACCGCGCACTCGCAGCATGAAGAGCTCGCCATCACCGGTGAGATCCGCCGGAAGCGGCACCAGCTCTTCGACCTGCTCCTGGGCGAGGACACCCGTGCCGGCTGCGACATCGCCCACCAGCGGTACGTGGCGGGTGGGTCGTCGCTCGGCGGTGGCTCCGCTGTCGGGATCCGCTGTGACCTCGATCGCACGTGGCTTGGTGGGATCCCGGCGCAGATAGCCCAGCTTCTGAAGGGTGTGGAGGTGGCTGTGCACCGTGGATGGCGAAGCCAGGCCAACGGCCTGGCCGATCTCGCGCACCGACGGGGGGTAGCCCCGCTCGCGGATCGTCTCGTCTATGCAGTTGAGAACATCGCGCTGGCGCTGGGTCAGTGATCGGTCGACGGGCATCTCGGCCTCGCCGGTGCCGGGGGAGTCTCCGGTCGCCTTGGGTGTGCTCATGGCTGTCCTCGGGTTCTGGGGTTCTGGGTTTCTGGAGGCTGTTCTGGGCGGGTCGAACACCTGTTTGGAAAACCTATCAGGCGGACGGCGCCAAGTGGTGGAACAAGTGTTCGAAATGGTCCTTGACCTCGAACGAACGTTCGGGCATTCTCGTGGCGAACGGGTGTTCGTCTCAGCGGCACCCAACCCGATGTCACACCCCCCACGGAGAATGAACCCATGGCCGCAATCTTCGAGATCCAGACAGCTCCCAGCACCTCATCCGCCCCGGTTGCACGCATCCCTCATGGCCCGGCTCGGGCCGTTCCTTCGGGCCGAGCCAGGACGCTCCCA
>JBPCTP010000055.1:0-5596 GCA_051011615.1 Microthrixaceae bacterium
GTGCTCGGCGACAGAGTCACTCTGATTGATTCAGACAGGGTCGCAGTGATTCAGACAGGGTCGCAGTGATTCAGACAGGGTCACTCTGACCGACTCGCCAAAACACCAACACGTGTTCGAGGACGGGGGCCCATCGGCCCCCGTCTTCGCGTCGGCAGTGCGTCGGTAGGCTGGTTCGGTGAACAACGTCGGGCACCTTCGCGTTGCCCTCTGCCAGATCAACACTGCGGTGGGGGCACTTGACCGGAACTGCGTTGCAATACATGAGGCCTATTGGGAGGCCGAGGCGTCCGGCGCGGATGTTGCGTTGTTCCCGGAACTGGCGGTCACCGGGTATCCGCCAGAGGATCTGCTTTTCAAAGCTGGATTCATCGCCGGTGCCGCCGAGGCGCTCGACTCCCTGGCCGAGCGGGTGACCGGTCATTGCGCCGCGGTGGTGGGTTGGGTCGAGGGAATCCGTCATCCCGGTGCAGATCCCCACGACGCGCTCGACGGACCGTGGAACTCGGCGGCCGTGCTCGGTGGTGGTCGGGTCCTCGGAAGCTACCGAAAGCAGGCGCTGCCCAACTACGGGGTGTTCGACGAGCGTCGCTACTTCGATACGGGGCCACCGGCCCAGCCACTCTTCGAGATCGGCGGAGCGGTCGTGGCCGTAACGGTCTGCGAAGACGTCTGGGTCAAGGGCGGGCCCGCTGAGCAAGCGGCTCGGCACGGCGCCAGGGTTGTTCTCAACATCAACGCCTCACCTTTCCGGGCCGGCAAGCAACTGGTTCGTGAACAGACACTTGCTGACCGCGTCGAGGTGACCGGTGTGCCGATCGCATACGTGAACCAGGTTGGGGGCCAGGACGAACTGGTCTTCGACGGTGGCTCGATGGTCTATGGCGCCGACGGACTCATCTCGCGTTCACCGCGCTTCGTCGAACACATCGAGATCATCGATGTGCCCCTTGCCGCTCAGGAGCCCGTGGAACGCCCCGTGATCCAGGTGACCGGCGTACGCATCGAAGACTCGCGCCCCGATGCCCCACCTGCGCAGGTGGCGCCTTCACCCACCGGCGCCGAGGAGCTCTGGCGTGCACTGTGTGTCGGGACGGCGGACTACGTGCACAAGAACGGCTTCACCGACGTCGTGGTCGGGCTCTCCGGCGGCGTCGACTCTGCGATCGTGGCAGCGATCGCGGCCGATGCGGTGGGTGCGGACCACACACATGTGGTGCTCATGCCATCTCGGTATTCGAGTGACCATTCGGTTGGCGACGCCGAAGATCTCGCCGACAACATCGGGCTCGACCGGCGGACGATTCCGATCGAACCCGCTCACAGCGCATTCGGAGAGATGTTGGCCGAGTCCTTTGCCGGACTCGACGACGACCTGACCGAGGAGAACCTCCAGTCGCGCATTCGCGGCGTGTTGTTGATGGCGCTGTCGAACAAGTTCGGATGGCTCGTACTCACCACCGGCAACAAGAGCGAGACCGCGGTGGGCTACTCCACCCTCTACGGCGATACAGCCGGCGGGCTTGCCGTGATCAAGGATCTCCCGAAACTCACGGTCTACGAACTCTGCCGGTGGCGCAACAGCATTGCCGACGGCGCATGGATACCGTCCTCGATCCTCGACAAGCCACCATCGGCCGAACTCCGTCCCGACCAGACCGATGACCAGAGCCTGCCGCCGTATGAAGTGCTCGATCCGCTCATAGAGGACTACGTGGACGGAGACATGACTGCCGAGCAGCTCGTCGCGGCGGGCCACGACGAGCTGATGGTGGCGCGAATCACGAGACTCGTGGACCTGGCCGAGTACAAGCGGCGCCAGTCACCACCGGGGCTGCGCATGTCAGAGAAGGCTTTCGGACGCGACCGCAGGCTGCCCATCACGAACCAGTATTCCTGACCCGGCGGGCACCCGGATGCAAACGCACCGCCGCCCGCCTCCGGATAGTTGGGCTGGGAGGCGGGGGTAGGCGGGGGCCCTGCCCCACGGCTGCCGTGACTGTGTCCTGACCCGGCGGGCATCGTCGAAGGGTCACCCGGGTGATTGTGGCCCGCTAGCTGATCGGCGCGGAGCTGCGGCGCACGTCGTTGACCTCGGCCAGACGACCCAGAACCCGAGTGAGGCATTCGATTTCATGGTCGTCGATGTTTGCGACAAGGTACTGCTCGACTCCCTCGTCATGGACCACCACTGCAGCGGTGTGCTTGGCGAGACCGTCCCGGGTGAGTCGGGCGTTGATGCCCCGCCGATCGTCCTTGCAGGGTTCCCGGGTTACCCAACCCCGGCGCACGAGCGAGTCGAAACGACGGGTCAGGCCACTGGGCGACAGACGCACGCTGGCGGCCAGCTCGTTCATCCTCACGGTGTGGTCGGTACCGCTGGCGAGTCGGTCGAGTACCTCGAACTCGGCAAGGGTCAACTCGGCTCGCTCGATCATCAAGCGGTCGATCCGATCGGCGATCAAGCCCTGAGCGCTCAACAGGGCTTGCCAGACTGCGAATCGTTCGTCGTTCATCGGTCTCCTAGGTCGTTGCAACTGTAGAACGTCGCAAACGCAACGACTGATTCCCGAACTACCGGATTCTTTTCGGCAACCGCGTACTCTGCGGATGTGAACAGTCCTCTGACGCTCCGACAGACCGCTGGGTTGATCGCCGGTCACCACCTCATCGAAGCGCAGCTCTTCAGGCTCACCGGAGCCTGGTCCGTCGGTGCAGAATACGGAGACGGGCCAGATGGCGGAGGCGAGGCAGGTGGAGCCGGGTCAGGTGGTGGAGCGGCTCTGGACGGAGTAGCCGTGCGTTCGCAGGCGCTGTTCGCCGAGATCTCCGCACATCATGGATGGCGCGCCGAGCAGTGGGACCAGCGCCAGGTGCGGTCCGTCGATGGCATGGCTTCTGTCGAGGGTGAGAGCGCTGTTGAGGGCCAGGCCCCTGTCGAGGCCACGGGTGCTGTCGATCCGGGTGGCACCGATGCGGATCGCCTGAAGGCGGCACTGGCTGGGTTCGAGGCCGGCGAAGTCGGACCCACGACTCGACTCGCGGTTTGGGGCCATGCCCTGGCTCCCTGGCTTGCGGGTCGCTATCAGGGCCACAGGGCCTCGATCGCGCCTGCCGCCGATGGCGGACTGGACCGATGGCTCGGAATCTGTCTCGACGACCTCCACCTCGGCATGGACAAGGCCCTCGGTCTGTTGGCGCAGCACCGCGACACCTCCGGTGCAGCGCTCGCATCGGAGGCCGTGGCCGCCTGCCTGGAGCAGCTGCTCGGACGGGAGCCGAGCGGGTAGGCGAGGCGACCCACCAGTGAGCGGGTGTTTCGAGGACGAAGCCGAAGAAGCGAAGAGGTGCGCCGAGATGGGCGTTCCCTTCCTGTTCGAAGCCTGAGTGACGAACGCCACAAGGTGTGGTCGAATCAGGTACAGACTTCGCAAAGCCGACCGTTGCCACGCTGACATTCGTTGCCGTAGCCGGGAATGCATCCGGGTGTGCCCCGGTTATCTCACCCGAGCCCAAGTGGACGACTCCCGCCGAGACCCCTCGCAGCAACCTCACAATTGTGTGAAATGTGCTGACAAATCACCTCAGGGCGTGAGACATTTGCCTACTTGAGAGGCTTGACTTCATCCGTACAGTTAGAAGACGCCCCGGGAGAGTTGTCGGCCCCCCGATGACCCAGCGCAGAACGCGCATCTCCGCAGGTGAACCAGAAGAGGTGAACGGTGGCCAAGGACCGAGTTGAGAGAGACGAGGAAGATCTCGTCAGGCTCTACCTGACCGACATCGGGCAGTACGCGCTGCTCACAAAGGAAGACGAAGTCGAACTGGCACAGGCCATCGAGGCCGGTGCCGAAGCTCGCACTGAGCTCGAGGAGAAGGGTCGTAGCCTTTCACCGGCCCGGCGCCGTGAACTGCGCAAGCTCAACCGCGCCGGTGAGGCGGCCGAGCGTCGTTTCGTGCAGTCCAACCTGCGCCTTGTCGTGTCGATTGCGAAGAAGTACCAGGCCTCGGGCCTGCCGTTGCTGGACCTCATCCAGGAAGGCAACCTCGGCCTGATGCACGCCGTGGAGAAGTTCGACTGGCGCAAGGGCTTCAAGTTCTCCACCTACGCCACTTGGTGGATTCGCCAGGCGATCACACGCGGCATTGCAAACACCGGCCGCACGATTCGTCTGCCAGTGCATGCAGGCGACACGCTCGCCCGTCTCCAGAAGGCACGCGCCCGATTGGAACTCAAGATGGGTCGCCCGGCGACACTCGCCGAGTTGAGCCGCGAGGTCGAGATGCCCGAGGAGAAGGTGACTGAGGCCCTGCGCTTCGCCGCCGAGCC
The DNA here is from genome assembly GCA_051011615.1 of Microthrixaceae bacterium. Classification (GTDB taxonomy): domain Bacteria; phylum Actinomycetota; class Acidimicrobiia; order Acidimicrobiales; family Microtrichaceae; genus JBPCTP01. The sequence goes on from JBPCTP010000055.1 coordinate 4,331, forward strand.
CCTCTCGCTTTCCGAGCCACTCCGCGAGGACGGCGACGCCGAGCTCGGAGACGTGGTGGAGGACCGCAGCGTCGAGTCTCCCTTCGAGGTTGCAGCCACCAAGCTGTTGCCCGAGGAGATCTCCAGGCTGCTCTCGCCACTGGACGAACGCGAGCGCGAGATCCTCAAGCTGCGATTCGGTCTCGATCGAGGCGAAGCCAGAACCCTCGAAGAGGTTGGTGAGCACTTCAACCTCACAAGGGAGCGCATCCGCCAGATCGAAGCCCGGGCGATGTCGAAGCTGCGGCACCCCTCGAGCGACACCGGAGCGAGGGACCTCCTGGCGGTCTGATCTCCGGACTTCGGCGCCGCCGAGTCCGGTCAATGTTGGCTGTGCGATTGCACCGGGTCGCGAGACCCGGTGCAATCGCGTTCGGACACGGTTAGGTTCCGAATCACTCCGCATCGACGGTGTCGGTGCGGCCAGCAAAGCAACTTCCCCTTTCATGTGGGGCGCAAAGGCGCCCTGTCGGATCGGGAGGTTTGCGGTGCTCATCACATGTTGGTCCGTCAAGGGCGGTACAGGCGTCTCGGTGGTCAGTGCTGCGCTGGCGGGGTTGCTGGCGGAACGAGAAGGCAGATCCACGCTGGTTGACCTCGGCGGGGATCAGCCGGCGATTCTCGGACTGGCGGAGCCCGCTGGTGCGGGGGTGCTCGATTGGTGTGACTCCGATGCCCCGACGGACGCGCTAGAGCGGCTGGCAATCGAGGCCGCATCCGACCTCCGGCTGATCCCCCGTGGTGTGGGCAGTGGTGTGGTCACCCCTCGACGGGCCGAGCAACTGATTGCAGCCGTTGGACGGCTGGGCGGCGCCGTGGTCGTGGACGCCGGTGATCCGATGAACTCGGAAACCGATGCGGCCATCACCCAGCCTGACCTCGAGGGACACACCCTCGGGCGTCATCCGGCGGCTCACCTCCGCGAGGCCGGCACCTCCCTTCTCGTCACGACCGCCTGCTACGTCGCGTTGCGACGTGCCACTCGGGCGGGTGTTTGCGCCGATGGAGTGGTGCTCCTCGCGGAGCCCGGGCGCGCCCTTGACAAGCGCGATGTGGAGACAGTCCTGGGTCTGCCTGTTGTGGGCGTGGTCGAATCAGACCCCGCGGTGCGCAGGGCGGTTGACAGCGGGCGGCTGGCGCGAAGAGTCCCGTCTGCGCTCACCAAGGGTCTGCGTCGTGCCGGATGAGGCTTCGGTGCCCTACGCGCGCGTGAGGGACAGCTTCCTC
>JBPCTP010000056.1:0-3706 GCA_051011615.1 Microthrixaceae bacterium
CTTGCCGGCGCCGTTGGGCCCGAGAATCGCGACCACATGACCGGGCTTCACGACCAGGTCGACTCCGTGCAGAACCTCGATGCCGTCGTAGTCCGCACGAACCCCCCGGAGTTCCACCAGCGGCGTCGACGCCGCTGCGTCGTCGGGCCCGGGTGATTCGGCGGACGCGCCCTGCGCCGCCATCACGCCTTCGCTCCGTCGGTTCCGAGGTAGGCGTCCAGGACGACCGGGTTCTGCTGGACCTCCGCGGGAGGCCCCACCGCGAGCATCTCGCCGAGGTCCAGGACGTGCACGGTGTCGCACACGTCCATGACCAGTTCCATGTCGTGTTCCACCAACAGAACCGCAGTGCCGCTCGTGGCGATCTCCCGGAGCAGCTGACCGAAGCGCTGCGTCTCTGTGTCGTCCTGCCCTGAAGCCGGCTCGTCCAGCAGCAGTATCCGGGGCTTGCACGCCAGTGCTCGGCCCAGCTCGACCAGTCGACCCTGGCCTGTCGGCAGCGACGTCACCCGCTCGTCCGCAACTGCGCCCAGCCCTACACGTTCGATGATCCCGTCCGTGACGGCTTCGGGGTTGTCTCGCTCCCGCGACCATCGACTCCGGATGTCAGCCGCCACGCGGATGTTCTCCCGCACGGTGAGCATCGTGAAGAGTTCGAGTTGTTGGAAGGTGCGGGCCAACCCGAAGCGCGCGCGTCGGTGAAGGCTTGTACCCGTCACGTCCTTGCCGTCGATGACGACCTGGCCGGCCGTCGGCGTGAGCAGACCGGTGATGGCGTTGAAGAAGGTCGTCTTGCCGGCGCCGTTCGGACCAATCAGTCCGGTGATCTGACCCTCCGGCGCGGCGATCGATGCACGGTTCAACGCCAGATGCCCACCGAAACGAACAGACACCTCGCGAGCCTCAAGAATCGCCATGGGTGCCCTCCCCATCGCCCGTTGGTGCGACCGTCGCGGTGGCCATGATCGTGCTCAGGTCGAGGACCTCCTCCATACGCGCCTCGTGCGCAGGTGTCCAGGGCTCGGTGACTCCGACCCACTCCAGTGCATCAGGGTCTGACCTCTCGGCGGCCTCATCCGAGGTTGGTCTTGCGCGCACCGCGGCCAGCACGTACGCCACGACGAAGGCGGTGCCGCACAGCACTGCGAAAGCCCAGTTCGAGAACGTGTCGGTGAGCCGCAACACGTAGCTGGCAAGCATGGCCAGGCCCATCCCCGCAACGACCATCGAGTCCCGGCGCAGTGGCTCCATCGCCGCCGACATGGTGGGCACCACGCCGCTGGGGTTGCGGCCGAGGGAGATGCCGGTGAACCCGGGGAACAGGGAGTTGAGTTTGGCGATGAGCGGACCGAACGATGCGGTGAAGGGCAACACACCGAACAGAAGTACCCCGGCGAACAGCGCTCCACCCACGAGGCCGGCCCCGCCGACCACGACGAGGATGAATATCGACAATCCGGTGAGCAGGTCGAAGCGGGCGGGTGCCACGGACCCCAGCTGCATGGCATAGAGGGCACCGCCGAACCCGGCGATGCCTGCCGAGAGCGCGAAGACCCCGACCCGCGACCAGAGCAGGTTGAGCCCGAACGTGGCGCACGCGGCTTCGCTGTCGCGCATCGCCACGAGTTGGCGTCCGAAACGACTCCACCGGATCGCCGCCACCAGGAGCGCCACGGCCGCGAAGCCGACCGCGGACAGCAGGAGTTGAGAGCCGGGCGAGTCGAATTCGTAGCCGAACGCACTCACGGGCTCCACTGCGATCGACCCCACCTGGAAAAGGCTGATGTGCAGCGGGCCGATGTCGAAGTCCGGCAGGTTGAACAGCCAACGGTCCAGCGCCACGGCGAATGCGGCGGTGGCCAACGCGAGGTAGATGCCCGACAGGCGCATCACGGGCAGGGCGACGACCATGCCCACGAGTGCCGCGATCGCGATGGCCGCGAGGATCCCGAGTGGTGACCCTGTGCTTCCGTGGTGGGCGACGGCCAGTGCCCCGATCCCGGCGAAGCTGAGCTGGGCGAGCGAGATCTGCCCAGCGAACCCCAGCAGCGGGACAAGGGACAGGCCGACGATCCCCAGGGAGAAGATCGGCCCATAGGAGATGAGGCTCACTGTGTCGAGCGTGGTGGCCATCACCACGCCGGCGACCAGGACTCCGCCCGCAAGCATGACCATTCCGGAACGGCTGGGGGCCGGGAAGTACTCCCGAACGTGGCTGCGTGACCGAAGCCTCGGGTTGGGGACGAACAGCAGGGCCAGGAACAGGATGATCACGGCCGCGGCCGGCCGCAGCGCGGCGAGGTAACGGTTGTCGCCCGGGAGGTAGCCCGCCAGGTAGCCCTCGGTCAGTCCGATGACGATCGCGCCGACGAACGTGAGCGGAATCGAGCGGAGTCGACCGAATATCGCCGCTGCGTAGGCATTGATTATCAGCAGGGACAGCGACCCCGCCTCGAGTGACAGCGTCGGGGCTATGAGGATGCCGCCGATCCCGGCGAGAAACCCGCCGACCGCCCAACTGATCCCGGCGACACGGTTGGGTCGGGCGCCGGTCAGCAGCGCCAGCGAGCCGTCGTCGACGTTCGCCCTCATCGAGACGCCGATCCGGGTGCTGTAGAGCAGCCACCGAAGGCCCGCTGCCACGGCTATCGCGACCACGATCGTGACGGCCTGGTGGTAGGTGATGGTGGTCACGCCCACATCGAGGCGCCGCCCCTCGAAGAACGTGCGCATGGGCCTGCTGGCGTTCGGTTCCCAAACCAGATTCGCCAGGCCGATCAGGCCGACCATGAGGCTGATCGACACCACGAGTCTGGTGGCCTCACTCGTCCCGCTCAGGCCGCGCATGATCACCCGGTCGATCGTCAGACCGATGGCGGGCGCGAGCAGCCCGAGCACGATGATCAACGCGATGGGCGTGGGCCATCCCCATTCGAACCGGAGCTGCCAGTACGCGAAGGCGGCGACCATTCCGATGGCGCCCTGGGAGAAGTTGAAGATCCCCGTCGTCGCGTACGTGAGAACCAGGCCGCTTGCGATCACCGCATAGGTGGCGGAGACGGTGAGGCCAACGACCGTGAAGATCAAAAACTTTTCCATCTCACCCCCCGGGGGAGATCACACCTGAACCCGCACAGATGTACGGGATCGGCCGTCCGTTGCAGCATCGGTTGGCACGCGACCAGCTGGGTCACTCGAGGTCGTCGACGCTCAGTCCGAGCGACTCCAGCGTGACCCCTTCGCCGTAGTCGCCGTCGAGGGCAACCACGTTCTCATCCGAGCACTGGAACAGCCCGTCGTCGGGCTCGAAATCGTCCGGGATGACGAACCCATCCGGTGTGGCCTCGACCACGAGCACGCAGCTGGGTTGTTCTGCAGCCGCTGGGTTGGTGGGCGCATGGAGGCCACCGCCGCTCCATTCGGTGATCGAACTCGCGGCGTCGAACACGCAGGCCCTCGTGACCTCGGAACCGCACTCCTTGACCGCAGCAGCGAACAGCAACCAGGCGGAGAAGGAGTTGTATCCCAGACCGGCCTCGGACTTGCCGTCCGGCAGGTACTCCTCGTAGAGGTCGAGGTACTCCTGGGTAGCCGGGTTCTCATCCGCGAGGAACGGTGGCACGTTGATCGCGGATATGTAGACGTCAGAGGCAGCATCGCCCGCTATCTCGATGAAGCCGGCGTCGAGGGCGTTGGCCCCCGCGAG
>JBPCTP010000057.1:0-4737 GCA_051011615.1 Microthrixaceae bacterium
GGCGAGATCGAAGCCCTCGAGAAGGCAGGTGCCAAGGAGTCCGAGCTGAAGAGCCTTCGAAAGGCCTCAGACAAGGACCTCGAGGCCATCCGCGAGACCTACGAGGCCGAACTCGAACTGCTCCAGCGAACCTGGGACGAGTTCCGCACCCTCTATCCTCGCCAGATCCTCGAGGACGAGATGCTGTGGCGTGAGCTGCGCGACCGCTACGAGGAGTACTTCGAGGGCGGCATGGGCGCCGATGCCATCAAGCTGCTGATCGACCGCATCGACCTCGACGAGGAAGAGGTCAAGCTGCGCGAGGCGATCGACCCCGAGGAAGGCCGCAAGCCGCTCTCGGCCCAGCGCAAGCAGAAGGCGATCAAGCGCCTCAAGATCGTGGCTGCGTTCAACCGTCGCAACGACCAGGGCAATCGAGTCAACGAACCCCGCGCCATGATCCTCGACGTCGTGCCGGTGATACCCCCGGACCTGCGCCCGATGGTGCAGCTCGACGGTGGCCGTTTCGCCACCTCGGATCTCAACGACCTGTACCGCCGTGTGATCAACCGCAACAACCGCCTCAAGCGGCTGTTGGACCTCGGCGCTCCCGAGATCATCGTCAACAACGAAAAGCGCATGCTGCAGGAGGCCGTCGACGCACTGTTCGATAACGGCCGCCGTGGCCGTCCGGTGACCGGACCGGGCAACCGTCCGCTCAAGTCGCTCTCGGACATGCTCAAGGGCAAGCAGGGTCGCTTCCGCCAGAACCTGCTCGGCAAGCGCGTCGACTACTCGGGCCGTTCGGTCATCGTGGTCGGCCCGACCCTCCAGCTGCACCAGTGCGGCCTGCCGAAGCTGATGGCGCTCGAACTCTTCAAGCCCTTCGTCATGAAGGCGCTCGTCGATCGCACGCTCGCACAGAACATCAAGTCCGCGAAGCGGATGGTGGAGCGACGTCGCCCACAGGTGTGGGACGTTCTCGAGGACGTCATCAAGGAACACCCGGTGCTGTTGAACCGTGCTCCCACGCTCCACCGACTCGGTATCCAGGCCTTCGAGCCCGTGCTGGTCGAGGGCAAGGCCGTGCAGATCCACCCGCTCGTGTGCACCGCGTTCAACGCAGACTTCGACGGTGACCAGATGGCGGTCCACCTGCCGCTGTCGTCAGAGGCGCAGGCCGAGGCCCGCGTGCTGATGCTGAGTTCCAACAACATGTTGAGCCCCGCACACGGCAAGCCTTTGGTCACCCCCACCCAGGACATGATCATCGGTGCCTTCTACCTCACCACCGAGGTGGAGAACGCCCGCGGCGAAGGCATGACCTTCCGTCACATCGACCAGGTGGAGCGCGCGCTCGAGTCGGGTCGCCTCGACGTCCACGCACGCATCACCTACCGCAGCGAGGACTATCCCGAGCTGGTCGAGGCCCCCGCCAACGGCTCGGCTGCGAAGTACCACACGACCACTCCCGGCCGTGTGCTTCTGAACGAGGCGCTGCCGACGGGCTATCCGTACGTGAATCGTCCGATCCGCAAGCGCGAGATGACCGAACTCGTCGATCACCTGGCGGTGGAGTTCCCCAAGGCAGACGCTGCGACCTCCCTCGATGCGATCAAGTCCCTGTGCTTCAACTGGGCGATGCGCTCCGGGCTGACGGTCTCGATCGACGACGTCCAGACGCCGTCGAACAAGTACGACATCCTGGACCGCCACGAGGCCGACGCCGACAAGGTGGAGAAGCAGTTCCGCCGCGGCATCATCACCGACGGCGAGCGCAAGCAGAAGGAGATCGAGATCTGGACCACGGCCACCAACGAGGTGACCCGGGCCATGCAGGACGCCATGTCCTCCCAGCAGTTCAACCCGATCGACATGATGGTCGGCTCCGGCGCCCGTGGTTCCATGGCCCAGGTCCGCCAGATCTCCGGCATGCGCGGTCTGGTGGCCAACCCGCGCGGCGACATGATCCCCCGCCCCATCAAGTCCAACTTCCGTGAGGGCCTGTCGGTGCTGGAGTACTTCATCGCTACCCCGGGTGCACGAAAGGGACTGGTTGACACGGCGCTTCGTACAGCGGACTCCGGTTACCTGACTCGTCGCCTCGTGGATGTGTCCCAGGAGCTCATTATCAACGAGCGCGATCCTTTCGCAGAAGACGGCCCGATCCGGTCGCTTCTGATCGAGGACGTGCTTCCTGACGAGCCGGGCCGCCGCTACAACCTCGAGACGCGCATCTTCAGCCGCACCCTTGCGGAGGACATCCTGCTTGCCAACGGCGACAAGATCTCCAAGGGCACCGAGATCGGTGTCGAAGACATGGAAGCGTTGCGTGACGATCCCGATGTCACCGCCATCCGTGTGCTGTCGCCGCTCACCGACGACTCGGAATTCGGCATCAGCCGCGCCGCCTATGGAACGTCGCTCGCGACCGGCAAGACGATCGAGTCCGGCGAAGCCGTTGGTGTGATCGCAGCGCAGTCGATCGGTGAGCCGGGCACCCAGCTCACGATGCGTACCTTCCACACCGGCGGTATCGCAGCGGCCTCCGGTGACATCACCGGCGGCCTGCCCCGCGTCGTCGAGCTCTTCGAGGCACGTAGCCCGAAGAACAAGGCGGTGCTCGCCCGGACGTCCGGCGTCGTGCGAATCGACGAGGAGAGCTCCAAGGACTGGGAGGTCACCGTCGTCGGCGACGACGGCGAGGAGGAGAGCTACACGATCCCTCGTGAGCGTCGCCTCGAGGTTGCCGACGGTGATGAGGTCACCGCCGGAGACGCGCTGGTCGAAGGCCCTCGTGACCCGAAGGAACTCCTCGACATCAAGGGCGTGCGTGCGGTGCAGCAGTACCTCGTCAACGAGGTGCAGCGCGTGTACCGGGACCAGGGCGTGTCCATCCACGACAAGCACATCGAGTTGATCGTGCGCCAGATGACCCGACGTGTCGCCATCCAGGAAGCCGGCGACTCCGACTTCCTGCCCGGCGAGCGTGTCGACCAGCGTGTGTTCGCAGAGACCAACCGGATGCTCGTGCAGGAGGGCAAGAACCCTGCCGAGGGCCGTCCCGAGCTCATGGGAATCACGAAGGCCTCTCTGGCAACGGATTCGTGGCTGTCGGCTGCATCTTTCCAGGAGACGACCCGCGTGCTCACCGAGGCCGCCATCGAGGGCAAGTCCGACTCCCTCATGGGCCTCAAGGAAAACATCGTCATCGGCAAGCTCATACCTGCCGGCACCGGCATGCAGCGTTACCAGGACATCCAGGCATACGCCCCCGGCTATGAGATCCCCGCCGAGGACGTTGCTGAAGAGGGACCGGACTTCCTCGCCAGCCGCAGTCCCGCAGGCGAATACGTGCTGCCGGAGGGCAACCTCGGCTCCAGTGCCGGTGCGGTCACTGCCACCGTCGATGTTGCGGCTGCCGGCAATGGTGCCGAGGTCATCGAGTTTCCCGGTTCCGAAGGTTCCGGCGCCGCGGACACGCCCGGTGGCGAGTCCGGTTCTGAGTGAGTGATGGCACGGGCAGGACTGGCGACGATGCAGGTTTGCCCGTGCAGCACACAGTTCGTAGCATTGACCTTCGGCTCCGCGCCGCGCGTACGCGCGTCGCAATGGGTCGACATTCGCAGGGCCGTGGGTCCGAACAATTAGAAAGCAGCTGAGGTTACACAGTGCCCACCATTGAGCAGTTGGTCCGCAAGGGCCGCAAGAACAAGCGCCGCAAGGAAGCGACTCCGGCGCTGAAGGGCGCGCCCCAGCGCCGGGGTGTGTGCACGCGTGTCTTCACCAGTTCGCCCAAGAAGCCCAACTCGGCGCTGCGCAAGGTTGCGCGTGTGCGCCTTACGAGTGGCATCGAAGTATCTGCCTACATTCCCGGCGAGGGCCACAACCTCCAGGAGCACTCGATGGTGCTCGTGCGCGGAGGGCGTGTGAAGGACCTTCCCGGTGTTCGTTACAAGATCGTGCGCGGCACCCTCGACACCTCCGGTGTGCGCGACCGCAAGCAGGCCCGTTCCCACTACGGCGCCAAGAAGGAGTCCTGATGTCCCGCAAGGGCCCCGCACCACGGCGCGAACTGCAGCCGGATCCGATCTACCAGTCGCTACTGGTGACCCAGCTGGTCAACAAGGTTCTTCAGCGCGGCAAGCGCTCGACGGCCGAGAAGATCGTCTACGACGCGCTTTCCACCATCGAGGAGAAGACCGGCGGCGAGCCGATCACCACCCTCAAGCGTGCGATCGACAACATCAAGCCACAGCTCGAGGTCCGCAGCCGTCGAGTCGGTGGTGCGACGTACCAGGTCCCCGTTGATGTTCGGCCCCGTCGGGCCAACACGTTGGCGATCCGTTGGATCGTGGGCTTCTCGCGGGACCGCCGTGAGCGTTCCATGTCCGAGCGGCTCGCAAATGAGATTCTCGACGCCTCCAACGGAATCGGCGCTTCGATGAAGCGCAAGGAAGACCTGCACAAGATGGCGGACTCCAACAAGGCTTTCGCCCACTACCGCTGGTGACAACTCGGTCGCCGGCCGGCGCACAGCCCGCTGCGACCTGACACCTACCCCAACCACCCCGAACACGGACGAGACGAGCAATGGCCCAGTACCCGCTGGAACGCACCCGCAACATCGGCATCATGGCCCACATTGATGCGGGCAAGACCACCACAACCGAGCGCATCCTCTACTACACCGGCAAGTCGTACAAGATCGGTGAGGTCCACGACGGCGCGGCGACCATGGACTGGATGGAACAGGAG
>JBPCTP010000058.1:0-4041 GCA_051011615.1 Microthrixaceae bacterium
CAGGAACACGGCGAAAGGTCCGAAGTAGAGCGGGGCATCGAATGGCTCATCGAAGTCGACCACCTCGGTGGCGACCACTGAGTCGACCGGGCCCTCGGCCAGGCGGTCGGTCGGATCCAATCCGGCGGCGACCAAGCCGGCCGCGACCGCACGTGTCAGATCGGTGTCAGCCGCGATCGAGTCCGCGATCGCCTCGACGACCGAAGACGCAGTGGCATTGTCGCCCGCCGCCAGTACCCCGAGCGGCTTGGGCTGGGCGACCACAGAGTCGCCATAGCCCTCCGGTAGGACCAGCACCGCACCGATCTCGCCGTCCTCCACACGCTGCTCAACGGCCCTGAGGCCGTCTGATCGCGATTCGATCACCTCCAGCTCCAGCTGGCTGCCGTCGAGTCCCTTGGCGAGTCCGTCGGTGATGCCCGAGGAGATCTCCGAGTCATCCAGGTTGACGATGCCGATTCCGATGGTCGGCCCGTCACCGCCGAAGGCCAGTGCCAACACTGCACCCAGGGCGAGCGGACCGGCAACACCCAGCAAGATCAGGGTCTTGTTGCGAAAGCCGCGGCGAACTCCGTTTCGGGCGAGTGTGACGGTAGCGCTAATAGTCGGCCTGCTCAGTCCCGAAGCGCCTTGCCGGTGAGGTGCAGGAACACGTCCTCGAGGTCCGGCTCGTCCACGCTCACGCCGGTGACGCGAACACCGGCTTCATCGGCGTGTCGCAACACGTCTCCGAGCACCGGGCCCGCATTGTCGGCAATCACGTCGAGGCGGCCCTCGCAGACCGTTGCCTTCACCACGCCGTCCAACACGGAGACTCGTGCCTCCAGGTGCGGCATGTCCCCGTCGCCGTTGAGACGCAGCACCGGGTGCTCACCCACAAGTGAGACCAGCTCGGCGGTCGAGCCCTCGGCGACGAGCCTGCCCTCGTCCATCACACCGATGCGATCGCAGAGGCGTTCGGCCTCCTCCATGTAGTGCGTCGTGTAGAGCACGGCCATACCGGCGGCCTGGAGGTCCGCTATGCCCGAGAGGATCGCGTTGCGCGACTGCGGGTCCACACCGACGGTCGGCTCATCGAGGATCAGCAGTTCCGGTTCGTGCAGCAACGCTGCGCCGATGTTGCAACGACGCTTCATGCCCCCGGAGTACTCCTGCACCCGTTCATCGGCCCGGTCCGTGAGACCCACCAGATCGAGCACCTCGGCGGTCCGCCGAGTGAGTACGTCGCCGGTGAGACCCTGGAGGCGGCCGAAGAAGTCCAGGTTCTCCCGACCCGAGAGGTCCTCGTAGAGCGCGAGATCCTGTGGCACCAGCCCGAGATGGCCCTTCGCCGAACACCTCTCGGTTTGCATCTTCTCACCGTGAACGCGCACCGAGCCGGCGTCGGGTTCGAGCAGCCCGCACACCATCGAGATGGTGGTGGTCTTGCCTGCGCCGTTGGGGCCCAGCAATCCGTAGGTCTCCCCTGCGGCGATGGTGAAGCCAACACCGTCGACGGCGGTCCGTTCGCCGAATTCACGCCTGAGATCCGTTGCGACGAGAACGTCCATGTCGGCAGACCCTAGTTCTGTCATCAGACGCTCATACCCGTGCCACGACCAGCCCTCCCAGCACTGCGACCAACGCCCCCACGGCCACTGCGGCGCCGACCGAGAGCGAACCCAAGCCTCCGGAAAGGTCGACGGGCCCGACCGCTGCGCTGGCGGCGGCCACGGCCGCAAACCCCACGTTCAGCACTGCGTGACCCGGCGTGGGGGCGCGCGACCTCACTCCCAGACACCCGCAGTCCTGCAATCCGCGTCTGTACGCAGCGACCACGACGAGAGCGAACAGGGCGTAGATCAGCGCAACGAAGACTGCTGTTGCCTGGGCGATCGTTCCTGGGGTGGCGAGGAGACCACCGGCGCCGAGGAGAATCTCAGCGGCACCCAGCACCCGGCCAACGGACCGGGGAGCAGGAAGGCCGAGCTCCCGGAGCGTGGACTCGGTCGCCGTCGGATCGAACAGCTTCGTCGCGCCGGAGACCACCAGCACCACACATGCGACCCAATAGGCCGCGTCGAGCAAGGTCACGGCGGGCTGGCCTACCTACTCCGCCAACACTTCGCGGTAGAGCCGTTCCCATGCTGCGACACCAGCGTCCATGTCGAAGCGCTCCAGGCCGACCTGGCGTGCACGCGACCCCATGCGACCGCGCATCTGAGGATCATCGTGCAGCCGCCGGACCGCATCAACCATCGCGTCGATGTCCTCGACCGGCACCACGAACCCGGTCTCCGAGTCGTCGATCGCCTCCCGGACACTGCCGACCTCGGTGGCGACAACCGGCACACCGGCCTGCATCGCCTCCTGGACGGTCACCGGGAATGCCTCGAGCCGCGACGGCAACAGGTAGACGTCGAAGGTGGGATACAGGTTGCGTGCACCCTCGGAGAACGGCAGGAGATCGACGCTGTCGGCCACGCCGAGTTCGTCGACGAGTGCCTCCAGGTTCTCGGTCTCCCAACCCTCCCCGACAACCACCAACCGATAGCCCTCTCCGAGTCGGTCAACCACCCGTATGGCCAGGTCGATGCCCTTCACCGGATCGTGCCGGCTCAACATCCCGATGGTGAAGTCGTCGGTGCTGCGCGGCGGAGGATCGAGTTCGCGTACCGGTACGCCCGAGTGGATCACCTTCAATGACCCCGGCGGAAGCTCGCCCAGACCCTCGATCAGCTCCCCGGCCCGGTACCCGACGGTGACGTGGGCGTCCGCCCGCGCCGAGGTGACCTTCTTGAGCCGCCTGGACATGGAGGACCACGTGCCGACCGGCGAGTGCTCCATCACGACGAAGCGCTGCTGCGGAATAGTCATCGCGGCAAGGATCGCCCACTGACACGACGACATCGAGGACAGGTTGAAGTGGATCAGGTCCGCCCCCAGGCGACGGAACGCCTTGCGGGTCGCCAACATGGCGCGCACGTCACGGCGATCGCGCACGGCCGGCAGCACTGCGTAGCGGGCGCCGGGTCGGCACGAGGCGAGCCACCGCGCGACTCCCTCATCGGGGCCGAGCACCGTCACCTCGATGTCGTTCGAGTAGCGCTCGATGAACGCGCCCATGGCAGCCTCGGCTCCGCCGCGCTCATCGGCATCGGTGTAGACGGCCAGGTGCATGTTGGTGATTCCTCGTCGCCCTCGCGGGTCCGCGTCGGCGGTCAGTCGGGTGTGTGGCCCTTCCAGGCACGGTTGCCGAAGCGATCCAGGTGCACGACGTCGCCCACAGGCTTGCGGGTGGTCGGCCCGTAGCGTCCCCGAGGCCAACCGAGGGGCACCATGCACACCGGCTGGGTGTTGAACGGCAGTCCGAGCAATTTGCGGGACCTGGTCTGCAGCCAAAGGGGCATCGTGATCAGCGACGCTCCAAGCCCCACCGACCGCGCTGCCAGCAGCAGGTTCTGCACACTGGGGTAGATCGAGCCGTAGTGGCTCGACTGGGCCAACACGATCGGGGCCAGCCGTGTTGTGCCCACAAGGCAGGGCACAACGACCACGGGGATGTCCTCGAAGTTGTCGACCTGCCATGCGACCGACCGCAGGATCTTGGCCATGTCCGGATTGTTGGCAGTCAGGCGCTCACCAAGGCCTCCGTAGAACTTCCAGGCCTTGCGGTACTGCTCGGCAAACGCCTGCAACGTATCGCGGTCCTTCACGACCACGAACTCCCAGTTCTGGCCGTTGGAACCCGTGGGGGCCTTGAGCGCCAGTTCGATGCAGCGCAGAACGATGTCGTCGTCGACGTCATCGGGCAACACCCTTCGAACGGCCCGCTGGGTGAGCATTGCCTCCTCGAGAGGCATCCCCAGACGGTCGCGCACAGCGGCAAAGGAGCGGTCACCCTCGGGTGCCCGCTCGTTGATCGTGCCGGCGACAGCGGCGTCGCTGTGGGTGGGTTTGTCGTCGGTCTGATCGTCGGTCTTGTTGTCGCTGGCCATGTGATCCCCCCGGGATCGTGCGTGCTGCGATGCTACGGGGGTTGGGCAACGGCGGCGAACGCCA
>JBPCTP010000059.1:0-4208 GCA_051011615.1 Microthrixaceae bacterium
AGGCTCTCGACGTTGCTCATCTGCGCCGGCGAGGCAACTGGCCCGATCGTCACGGCAGGGTCGAGAGGATCGCCCATCACCAAGAGTCGTTCCGCTGCGGCCACGTACCCCTGGGTGAACTCCTCGACCCTCGCGGCCGGGACGTAGAGCCGCTTGGCGGCCATGCACACCTGCCCCGAGGTGAGGAACGTGCCCCACACGAGGCGCTCGTACATCTCGTCGTCGAAGGGTGCATCGTCGAGTACGAGTGCAGCGTCGTTGCCACCCAGTTCCAATACCACCGGTGTTACCTGCTGTGCAGCGGTGGTGGCCACCGCCTTGGCGACCGTTCCGCCTCCGGTGAACGCTACCTTGCGAACGAGGGGGTGCCCCACGAGCGTCTCACCCACCTCGACATCGCCATGGACGACCGAGAGGACCCCAGCCGGGAGGTGCTCGGCGATGGTGGTGAGTGCCGCCGTGACGGCAAGCGGCGCGAGCGGTGAGGGCTTGACCACGATGGTGTTTCCGCAAGCGAGAGCGGGGGCGACCTTGAGGATGGAAAGAATGAGCGGCGCGTTCCACGGCACGATCGCAGCGCACACTCCGTATGGCCGCTTGATGATCCTCAGCCTGCCTGCATCGTCGTCGATCTCGGTTGGCTCAGCAACCCTCTCGAAGGCATCGACCGCGTAGCGCAGGTACGCGGCGGCGAATCCCATCTCACCGGCACAGTCCCCTGCGATCTTGCCCAACTCGCGTGCCAGAAGTGGTCCCAGGTCATCCGCCGTTGCAGCCACGGCATCTGCCGCCGAGAGCAGAACCGCAGCCCGCTGCTCGTGTGGCATGGCCGCCCAGATACCGAATGCCCGATCTGCAGCCTGCACGGCCTCGGCGGTGCCCGATGCGTCCAGCGCGGCAACCCGACCCACTACCTCGCTCGGCCGTGCCGGGTCGACCCGTTCTATCCAGCCCCCCGCGCCCTCGCCACCGGCTGACCGGCCATCAACGAGCGAATGGAGCTCGACGGTCATCAGAACCCGGGCATTCCCGGTGCGAACGTTCCGGCTGTCCACCCGGCATCGACCACGAAGTCTGCGCCTGTACAGCGCCGGGCCGCAGGGGACAGCAGCCAACAGACCATGGCGGACACATCCGTCATGTCGGTCTCGACGGCCTCGCCGTCGATGTGCAGCTTCGGTTGGGGGGTGCCGCTCATGAAGCGTTCGATGTCGAAGTCCTCGAGGAACGGAGCGAACATGTCCGGGTTGCCCATCGACGGACACACAGCGTTGATGCGCACCCCGCTCTGGCCGTACTCCACGGCTGCCGCCTTGGTGAGGCCCCGGACCCCCCACTTGGAGGCGGTGTAGGCGACGGTTGCGTTGCGACCCTCCAGGCCGGCCACCGAGGAGATGTTCACGATCGAGCCACCACCGGTGTCGGCCAGCATCGGCGCCACCGCACGAATGCCGAGTGTGGGCCCAAGCAGGTTCACCCGCAGCAGTGAGTCGATGTGACCCGGTTCCATGGCGGCCAATGGGCCGAGGTGCAGGATCGCCGCGTTGTTGACCAGGGCATCCACGCCGCCCATCGCGAGTGTGGCCTGTTCCACGTAGGAACTCCACGAGTCCGCATCGGTGACATCCAGTTCGTGTGCGGAAGCATCATCGCCGAGCCGGCCGGCAACCTCAGTGGCGCGTTCGACCTGCACGTCGCCGATCGCAACCGAACCACCGGACGCCGTCACGTCGCCGGCGATGCGCTCCCCCACCCCCTGCGCCCCACCGGTGACGAGCACCCGCAATCCGTTCAGGTCCGCAACTTGGCCTTGTTCGCGTTCTGACATCGGCCGATCATGCCATCCGTCGGTCGTGAACGGGCAAAGGAGCGTTGCGTGCAGATCGCGGTCTGGAAGAATCTGCCGATGGCCCCGGTTCCCCTTCCAGCAGGATTCAGCGCTCACGTGGCGAACGTGGGCATCAAGGACTCGAGTGAGGACTTCGCACTTGTCGTGGCCGACAAGCCGTGCGTCGCCTCTGCGCTGTACACGAAGTCGCGATTCGCCGGACCGAGCGTGAAGATCTCCCGTGATCACAGCGCTGACGGGATCCTCCAGGCGGTGGCGGTGGTTTCCAAGAACGCGAACGTCGCCACGGGCGCGGCCGGGGACCGCGACGCCGCAGAGTTGGCGAGTCTCGTTGCAACCGCCACGAGCTGCGAGGAACGCGACGTGCTGTTGGCCTCCACCGGTGTAATCGGGGTGCCTTACCCTATGGGTCGCATCCGGGACCACATGTCGAAGCTGAGCAAGCCCCTCGAGGAGGTTGACGCATCGCGGGTCGCCACCGCGATGATGACCACGGACACCCACCCCAAGGTCGCCACTGCCACGCTGCCTGCCATGGGCGGCGGCACCGCTTCGATCGTCGGCGTGGCGAAGGGAGTGGGGATGATCGAACCCGACATGGCGACCATGCTCGCCTTCGTGTTCACCGACGCAGACGTACCTCCCATGGAACTGGACGACGGGTTCCGCCAGGTGGTGGACCGGACGTTCAACAGCCTGTCGGTCGACACCGACACCTCCACTTCCGACACCGCGGCGCTACTGGCCAGCGGCGCTGCCGGTGTCGTGGACACCCACGCCTTCAACCTCGAGCTGGCTGCGGTGTGCACCGAGCTGACCCGCCAACTCGCGTTCGATGGGGAAGGCGCCACGAAGCTGCTGGTCGTGGACGCCACGGGAGCGAGCGATGACGCTCAGGCAAAACGTGTGGCGAAGGCGGTGCTCAACTCACCGCTGGTGAAGACCGCCGTGCATGGAGCGGATCCCAACTGGGGACGGGTGGTGATGGCTGTGGGCAAGTGCAGCGATGACACCGACATCCATCAGGACCGGGTCCGTGTCAGCTTCGGCGACCAGGACGTCTACCCCACAGCGGCGGGTGCCGACCTGGCTGCGTTGGAGGGGTACCTCTCGGGCGAGGAAGTGCACATCAGAGTCGATCTCGGTATCGGCAACGCGCACTGGCGCGTCTATGGATGTGACCTGTCCGATGGGTATGTCCGCATCAACGCCGACTACACCACCTGATCGGTTCAGAACAGCTGGATGCTCGGATCCGTATCTCCCGAGGCAAGGGTGAACCGGACAGATTCCTGGGGATTCGAGTACTTCGAGAGTGCGCTGTGGGCGAAGTAGGAGACAACCATCTGCGACGGGCTCGCCTCGACAATGCCGAAGCCGTTGCGCAGACCGTCGATGTAGTTGAAGCCGGGTTCGTAGTTCCCGAACGCTGCGTTCGAGAACAGGTAATTCTCGTTCTGCGCCCCACCTGCGGATGAGATCGCGCCGGCGGCGAATTCATTCGCCACCTTCGGTGCTGCTGCGTCGTCGAAGTCTGTCGTGAGCGTCTGCTGCCAGAAGCTGTGATAGTCGCCGGTCACGAACACCGTGTTGTCGATCGAGTTGTCCGCCAGGTGTGACAGCAACAGGTCTCTTTCCCAGACGAACCCATCCCAGCTGTCGAATCCGAGGTTGGAGTACTTGCCTGCATGCTTGGGCAGATTCGGGTCCGCTGCTCGAGCTTCCGGCGTGTCGAGGTCTTCCGTTCGGATCGGCGAGATCATCACCGGATTGCCGATGATCTTCCAGGCGGCGTTGCCCTGCGCGTTGGACAGCCCGTCGAGCAACCATTGGCGCTGTGTGTTGCCCAGCATCGTGCGCCCGACCTGGGCTTCGAACGCGGTCAGTTCGCGTTCACCCACCAACGGCGCACCTGGACGTTGCGAATCACGGTATTGCCGACCGTCGAGCATGAAGATCGAACCCACGGAGCCCCATGGCAACTCGCGGTAGATCTGGTTGGCCGAGATAGGCCATACGGGCATGTACTCGAACCACGCCTGGTAGGCAGCGGAGGATCGAGCAGGATCCGTGGTGAAGATGTCCTTGTCGTAGTCGTTGACGATCTCGTGGTCATCCCAGATCGGCACGAAGGGGTGGGCCGAATGCGCGGCCCTGAGATCCGGGTCGCCCTTGTAGATCCGGTACTTCGTGCGGTAGTCGTCGAGCGTGGTGGCCTCGGTGAGGGGATCTCCGGCGCGCACCGCACCCAGCAGGTTGATGGTGAACGCTTCGTATATGTAGTCGCCGAGAAACAGGACTGCGTCCACGTCGCGACCCGCGATGTCGCGCCAGGACGTGTACCAGCCGCTGTTGAAGG
>JBPCTP010000060.1:0-5701 GCA_051011615.1 Microthrixaceae bacterium
GTCGTCAACGTGATGGAACCCGTCGTCGAATGGGCCGGGTCGACGCTTGCTGGTGCCCGTCCGTCAGATCGTTACCTGGCGGGCTTGCCGGTGGGCATCACCGGAGCGACGCTGCCGAACTCGGTGAGGCACGGAACGGTCCGATCATGAGCGCCGTTGCCCTCACGCTTCTCCACCGCCACTGGGACATCGACAGCGATCGGGTGGCCAACAGGGGCGGCCCCGGCGGTCATCCAGCCGTTGCTGTTGGGCATCCAGATCTTGAACGGCTGACCGCCGTTGTAGTCCGGACACGTGACGGTGATGACCAGGGCGTTCTTGTTCGGGTTGTCATCGGGTAGGCCAGGAGGCGCCGCCGCCACCGGAGCAGCCCACAAGAAACCAGCCGTCGCCGCAACGACACCGAACACGAGC
Source organism: Microthrixaceae bacterium (assembly GCA_051011615.1). Classification (GTDB taxonomy): domain Bacteria; phylum Actinomycetota; class Acidimicrobiia; order Acidimicrobiales; family Microtrichaceae; genus JBPCTP01. Next base: position 415 of record JBPCTP010000060.1, read on the forward strand.
ATCTTCTGCATCATTCTCTTCCACCACGAGGCATCAGGTTCGGCCATAGCGTTGTCGCTCACCCCGGCGCTCACCAGGGACCAAGGTCAGGCGTAGACGTTCCTGCGACTATGGCTACCAGGGCCGCCCACCGACTCCGGGCTGCCCGCTCCACGAGGCCGAAGCTCACCGTGATCTCGCCCCGACCCCGGACAGACCCGGTGGATCTCGCGGGTCCAGAACGGTCAGCCCGCTGCAGTCTGGCTCGGCTCATCCCGTCCGCAACCGGGCCCACCTGGCTGTCGCGGTCAGTGTGGTCGCGTCACTATCGGTCATCAACTGCGCCCAGACGCATCTGCATAGGTCTCGATGCCTGGGTACGATCGAGAACGAGCTGCACGCGTATGTGCTGGTCAGACACCTCTTTCGGGATTGGTGGCCTCGGTCGCCTGAACCCCCGTTCCTACGGGACGCCACCCCCTCAAGGTGGTCGCACGGGTTCGAATCCCGTACGGGGTACGCCGGTTCGAGTCGCGGGACGACTCGAGCCCTAACCGAGTTCTTCGCCTGGGGCTCAGAACTCCCTCACGACCGGAGGTAGGTCAGGGTTCGCATAGTGTCTCGCCAGGGGTACTGCATGGAAGCCCAGCTCCGGCTGGGTATTCGTCGTTCTCTCAGCGTTTCGCGGGTCGGGTCGCCTTCGGCCGGATGAGCAACCGCCGACCTCCGGTCGCGCAGCTGGCACAATGAGCCGGTGGAACACGGATCTCCGCAGGATGAACGCCTCCTCGACCGTGCACGGCGAGCGAGTGCGGATCGCCAGTGGTCGATCGCTGTCGACGAGCACTCTCGTGCAGAATTGGCGGGTGAACCGCTGACGGGAGAGGATCACCTCCGGTGGGGCATGGCCCTGTACTGGGAGCGCGATCTCGATCATGCGATCGACCGCCTGGAAACCGCCGCGCAGCGAAGTCGGGAGGAAAGTACGCCCGAGACGGAAGCCCGAGCACTCCAGGCCGCCATCCAGATCGCGTCATGGGGAGGGCGGAACGCCGTCGTGTCAACGTGCTCGGCCCAGCTGCTGCAGCTGCTGGAATCGACAGCGGAGACTGAGGCGCATGCCATCTGGCAGTGGGCAGTGGCACGGATTGTGATCCAGTCGGACTTCGCGCAAGGAGCCCGGCAACTCGAGGAGTCGCTGGCGACCGCGCTGCGGGTCGAGAGCGCGAACGCCGAAGCCCTCTCGCTCATGGCCCTGTCCCAGGTGGACACCGTCGCCTGCCGCGTCGAGGACGCCCTCCGAAAGGTGGATGCAGCTGCCGCTCTCGCCCTCTCCGGCGGCGTCGATGATCTCGTCGCCGGCGGCGTGTTGTGCGGCATCATCTGGAGCTGTCGCAACGTGGCCGACTGGGATCGAGCCTCGCAGTGGACAGACGTGGCGACCCGCTGGTCCGAGCGGACTGGCGTCTCGGTGTATCCCGGTCAGTGCCACTTCCACCGCTGTGAGATCCTTCGGGTACGGGGCGAGCTCACGACCGCCGAGTCGCACGCGGTCCGCGCCTGCGAGGAACTCGTCGGCATCGCCCCCGAGGGCGGACTTGGCTACGGCTACCGCGAGCTTGGCCGCATCCGGCTGCTCCGGGGCGACGACGACGGTGCGCGGGCCGCGTTCCGGACCGCTGTCGAGCGCGGCAACGATCCGAACCCGGGCCTGGCGTTGCTTCGGATGCGGGAGGGCAACATCGCTGGCGCTCGTCGCGGTCTCGAGGAGGCGTTCGACGCGCCGCTCGCCGAGTTTGAGATTCCGTTCCTGCTGCCCGTCCTGGTGACTGTGTGCCTGGCCGAGGGGGACACGGGTGCGGCGGAACGCGCGGCGGATGAACTGGCCGCCAGGGCCGACCGGTTGGGCACCGACTCGCATCATGCCTCGACTGCGCAGGCCCGGGCCGAGGTCGCTCTGGCGCGGGACGAGCTGGTGGTCGCCCGAACCGAGGCGGCGGCGGCCGCCCGCCTCTGGACCCTCGTGGGTGCTCCCCATGATGCTGCCCGGGCCCGCGAGACACTCGGCGAGATCGGCCTGCGCGAAGGCATGGTCGAAGACGCGGTGTTCGATCTCGAAGCGGCAATGTCAGCCTACGAACGAGTGGGTGCGGGCCCCGACGTGGAGCGACTCGAGAATCGACTGGCTGATGTCGCGCCACCAGCAGCCCGCCCGGTCGACCTGTCGCCCGAGGTCAGAGTCTTCATGTTCACGGACATCGTCGAGTCGACCCGTCTCCAGTCCGCGCTCGGCGATGATCATTGGCTCACCCTGCTCGAATGGCACGACAGAACTCTCCGCCGAACGATTGCCGAACATCAGGGCTCGGTGGTCAAGCACGAAGGGGACGGGCTGTTCGCCGAGTTCTCCGGTGGCGCCACCGCGCTGGCGGCGGCCTGCCAGATACAGGACCGGCTACAGGAGCACCGTGCCGAGGCCGGCTTTGCGCCTGAGGTCCGCATCGGGGTGCACGAGGGGGAGGCCCATTCCCGGGACGGCGATTGGTTCGGTCTGGCCGTGACCGTCGCGGCCAGGGTGGCGGCGTCCGGGGGCTCGGGGGAGGTCATGTGCACCGACGCCGTCCTCGCCACCGTCGCCGGCGCTGAGGTGGTGGAGACCAGGAGCATCGAGGCGAAGGGTCTCGACGAGCCGCTCAGGGTGCACCGCGTGGCTGCATGCCCGCCGGCTTAGTTGATTGGTGGCTCAGGCGAGGCAACGGGCGAGAAGAGGCTATTCAACTTGGCGGAGACGTACGGCGGCCGATGCGGATCGAGATTCGGCTGTCCGGGGGTACCTTGCCGCTCGCCGTGTCGCCTCACTATCGGTCACCAACTGGACCCGAACGCATCGCCCTACGTTTCTGTGACCACGTATGATGAAGACCGAGCTGCACGCGTATGTGCTGGTCAGACACCCTTTTCGGGATCGGTGATCTCGGTCGCCTGAACCCTCGCTCCGCAGGGAGCGCCACCCTCTCAGGGTGGTAGCACGGGTTCGAGTCCCGTACGGGGTACTGCCGTTGTGGATTACACGACGTTCTCCCTGGTCAGAGACCAGATTGTCTTGGTCGGCCTCGTCCGCGCAGCTGGTCCCGCAGCTCGCTGACCAGGGGTTTCGGGTTCAAATCCCGCTGGGGTCGTCCGGCCGGCGCCGAACTGGCCACCTTGCGGTCGCCGCGGGCCGTGGCAGACCCGTGAACCTGAACGGTCGCTCAGTCATCGGCGACGGCACACTGATGGCCTCACCACTCGGAGGGTCGATCGCACATGAGCAAGCCGGAGGCGTTCTGGGACAGATCGGCCGACAACTACGACAAGACCGAAGAGCGCTTCGCTCCCATTCACCACACGTCCAGAGAAGCCACCAAACGCCATCTGAAGGCCAGCGACATGGTTCTGGACTATGGGTGCGGGACTGGCACAACGGCGTGCGAGCTGTCCGGGTGCGTGGATGAGATCCTGGGCATCGACATCTCGGGAAGAATGATCGAGTTGTCCAAGGAGAAGGCAGCCGCTGCTGGCGTGGACAATGTCGCGTTCGAGCGAGGCGACATCTTCGACAGCGAGTACGACGATGGTTCATTCGATGTCGTTCTCGCGTTCAACATGCTCCACACCGTGCCCGATCCCGAGCGGCTCGTACGGCGAGTGCACGAGCTACTCCAACCCGACGGACTGTTCATCTCCGTGACACCGTGTTTGCGCGACAAGATGTCGTTCCTGGTCCAGCTACAGATTCAGGTCGTTCGTGTACTGGGGCGCATCGGCGTCATCCCGGTCCCGATCCGAAGGCTTCGCGCCCCCGATCTGCACGATCTGATCGCGAGTCAGCCGTTCTCGGTCGTCGAGACAACGGAGATCTATGCGGGCGCCACCAGCTACTTTGCCGTAGCAAGAAGGCAGCACGTGCCGACCGCTGGCACTGGGCGGGTATGAACGCGGGCCGCGTCACCATCGGTCACCAACTGGACCCGAACGCATCTCCATACGTTCCGTTCGCCGAGTACCACCGAGGTCGAACTGCGCGCGTAGGTGCTGGTCAGGCACCTCAGGCTGGGTTTTCGTCGTTCCTGCCCTCTGATGGGGTCCTAGGGCCTTAGGGCCAGGCGGCGCTGCGTGCGATGGTGATGAACCATGGCCATGCCGCGACGCGTCAGGGGAGACCGGTGACGGCGAACCTCTCGATCCGACTGCTGCTGGTCACCACCGCAGTTCTCGCCGCGGTCGGGTTGCTGGATGCGGCCTTCGGCCGCAACTGGGATCTGGTCGTCGTCTTCTGCCTCGTCCTCGTCGTGCAGGTCGCGCTGTGGGCGAGGCTGTCCTGGGGCAGAACCTCGGTCGCGGTTCGCCGCGACCTGGTGTTCTGGTTGAGGGAACGGGCGGTGGCCGGGGGCGAGTCGGTCGAACACGTCGCCGATCGAGCCATCGGCGCGTACCGGGCGGGTCTGGTCGGAGACCCCGACGAACCGTGAGGGACGAGCAGATCGCCGTCGAGCTTCGCGGTGATCTCGTCGACCCGGCCCTCCTCGGTGGCAAGGGTGCCAGCCTCGACCGTCTCGTCGGGCTGGAGTTGCTGGTGCCGCCGAGTGGTGTGGTGACCACCACCGCCTATCGCCGTTTCGTGGCCGAGTCGAGTCTCGAACGACTGACCGCCGACATCCGCGGCGGCGCCGATCCCTCGGTGGCCGAGGTCGATGCAGCCTTCCTCGCCGTCGAACCACCCGAGGAGATGGCGCGGGCCGCCGTCGATCTGGCCCGCCGAGTCGGCGGCGGTGCGCACCTGGCGGTCCGATCGTCGGCCACGGTCGAGGACCTGGCCGAGTCGTCGTTCGCCGGCCAGTACCGGTCGCTGCTCGATGTCGACCCGGCCGACGAGCACGCGGTGATCGACGGCGTCCGACTCGTGTTCGCCTCGTTGTGGCACCCGGCGCCGTGTGCCTACCGACGAGCGATGGGTGTTCCCGACGATGCCGCGGCGATGGCGGTGGTGCTGATGCGGATGATTCCCGCCACCCGGGCCGGTGTTGTGTTCACGGTCGACCCCGGTGGTGTGCCGGGCGCGGCCCGCATCGAGGCGGTCGACGGACTGGGTGAGTCCCTGGTGTCCGGGGATCGGACACCCGACGCCTGGGTCACCGACCGGGCTCGCCCCGGCGACGACGTTCCGGCCGAGGCGAGGGCCGCGTTGGCCGCTGCGTTGGCCGTCGAGTCCGACAGCGGTGTCGGTCAGGACGTCGAGTGGGCGTGGCACGAGGACCGACTGTGGGTC
>JBPCTP010000061.1:0-3200 GCA_051011615.1 Microthrixaceae bacterium
GGCCGGGAGCAACTGCGCGGCCCCATTCCTCCACGGCCGTGGCGAGCCCGGCGGGCCCGGCTCCCTGGCCGCCGGCCGCCTCGGGGACGGCGAGGCCGGACCAACCGATGTCTGCGAGATCGGCCCAGAAGGGCGGCAGGGAATCGTCCTCGGCGGGTGCTTCGAGCCTCTCGCGCACAACGGATTTTGGGCTGTGCGTCGCCAGCCACTCGCGCGCGACGCCCGCGAGTGCGACCAGGTCCTCGCCGAGGGCGGTGGGTCCGCTCGTTGGCCGTCGGTCACTATCTGTCATGTGTTGCGCTCCCTGTGGACATCTGGCCGGCTGCTCGGGGGCAGACCCAGCGCCCGCGCCTCGAATCGGAACAACGCCTCGGCGTTGGCATGCATGACCGCATCCACCTCGGTCTCGTCGATTCCTGCGAGCCGGTCCGCGAAGAGTTTCCTGGTGTCGGGCCAGTGGGAGTCCGAATGGGGGTAGTCGACTTCGACGAGGATGTTCTCGACACCGATGCGGTCACGGATCGGCCATATCGATGGGTCGTCGAGTGAACAGAACCAGAAGTTGCGCCGCAAGACCTCCGTCGGCAGCACCTCGGCTGACATCCAGGCCTGTCGTCCGTGGCCTGACACGTCGACGATGTAGTCGAGACGATCCGCGAGCATCGGCACCCAGCCCAGACCGCCCTCGGCCATCACGATCGAGAGCTCCGGGTGGCGCACCGGATAGCCCGACCAGAGCCAGTCGGCGCAGGCCGCCATGGAGAGGCTGGAGAACAGCGTTGCGGTGTATTCGACCATCGGGCCGTCGAGGGGCAGCTCCGGCCCGGCGATTCCCGATGACCCGACATGCAGACACACAACGGTGCCCGTCTCCACACACGCCTTCACGATCGGATCCCAGTAACCGGAGTGCAGCGTCGGATATCCGAGCTTCTGTGGTTGTTCGGGCAGGCTCACCGCTGTGAAGCCGCGCTCGGCGTTGCGGCGGATCTCCGCTGCGCCAACCTCGGGGTCCGCGAGGAAGGCGATACCGAGGCCGATGAAGCATCCCGGATGTGCGGTCACCCATTCTTCGTGGATCCAGTCGTTCCAGGCGCGCACGCACGCCGCACCGAGTTCGGCGTCCGAGCAACCCGAGTAGACCGAGCCACAGAACCCTGTGATCTGGCTGGGGAAGTTGGCCGAGGCGTTGACCCCGCCCAGATCCATGTCCGCGACACGCGCAGCTGGGTCGAAGCAGCCGCGCCTCATCTCCTCGAAGCGCACCGGCTCCATCGGCGAGGCGTCCTTGGAGCGGCCGGCCACGGCGTTGAGTCCCACCTGGTCGTACTTTTCGCCGTCGAAGACCCAGATCTGGTTGCCCTTGGAGGTTTCGCGCACATGTGGCGCCCGGTCAGCGAGGTGGGCGGGCATTCGGCCCTCGAAGAGGTGGGCCGGTTCCACCACGTGATCGTCCACCGACACCAGCGGGATCAAGTCCGGTCCCTTGAGGAAGTCTCCGACGCGATCTCCTGCCAGGGGCCGCCCGGCGGGTCCTGCGCGGGTGCCGACGGGTCGAACGGAGCGCCGCTGAGCTCCACGAACAGCTCGTAGCGACCGTTGCAGGCCTCGACCCATCTCGGGTCAGGCTCGAAGACGGGTCCCTCACCCGACCATCGACCCGCGTCGCCGATGCCATCTTCGAGCCCACATGCCGCCCTGGCCACATAGGCCGAGCCAAGCGCTGCACCCTTCGGCTCGGCGACGGTGTGCACGGGGAGACCCGTCGCGTCGGCCACCGCCTGCATCCAGTGCGGATCCGCCGAGCCTCCACCGGTGGCAACGATCCGGCGAGCGGTCGCCGGCAGGAGGTCCGCCAGATCCAGGTTGCGCCTGATCGTGAATCCCGATGCCTCGTACACCGACCGCCACATCTCATCGGGCCCCTGGGCCACGGAAAGCCCGGCGAAGCCTCCACGGCGTTCGACATCGTGCAATGGCACCCGCTCGCCACGCACGTGCGGCAGGAATACCGGCACCTCCCACGGGTTTCTGATGCCGGGCTTGCTGATGCCGGGCTTGCTGACGCCAGTCCCGCCGCCGTCGAGGCTGGACGGTGGCAGCAGAACTGCCTCGGCCCAGTTCTTCGCGATACCTCCGGCATTCGACGGGCCGCCCACCAGAGTCAGGCCCTCCACGCTGTGGGGCACCGTCCAGAGCCCGGGGAACTCCTTCCACTCATCGATGCAGGCCCACGTGATGAGTGTCGCGCCAACGATCACCAGCACGTCACCCACGCTGTCGGCCCCGGCCACCATCTGCTCCGCGAACGCGTCGATGACCCCACCACCCACCGCCGCCCCTTCGAGAACGCCATCGGGATCGAACTCGCCGCCCGATGCGACCGTGCCCACCGCCGTGCTGCCCGGCGCGATCGTGGGCAGCTGGGCTGGATCCACGCCGACGGACTCGCACACCGCCGCGTCCCAACCCGTGAAATCGAATACCGGCAGCGTCGTCATGGCCGTGACCGTGTCGAGCGCGCCCGTGCCGCACAGCGATGCGTTCGCCACCGCCTGGGCGGGCCAGTAGCCGGCTGCATCGGGGTACTCGTTCGCCAGCCAGCGCAGCATGCGCAGGAACTCTCCGTCCTCGGCCGGACTCAGGCCCCGCCCGGACGGTTCACCGGCAGCCTCGGCCGCTGCAACGGCGCGACGGTCGCCATAGAGGAGACCGGGCGAAACCGGCTTGCCTGCGACGTCGACGGCGCAAAGGGAGGGAACCATCGCAGCGACGTTCAGACCCGCCACTCGGTAGCCGGCCGACACGGCGCCGGCACCGACTTCAACGGCCGCGACACGCGCCCCTTCGCGCCATGCCAGATCTGCATCGTGTTCGAGCACCCCGGGCGACGGGGTGAGGGCCGGGTGCTCGATGCGGGTGGACGCGATCACCGACCCCGCAGAGTCCGCCGCCACCGCCTTGACCGAGGTCGTTCCGATGTCCAGCCCGATCGTGACGCTGTTGGATTCGTTCATTCCGTCCGTCCCGCCCCCTGAACACCTGACACGTGGCGCTGAAACCTGACACACGTGTCAGTTTCGGGAGTCTAACCTTGCGGCCGAACCACAGCAGGGGGACTCGACATGCCCGACTACGGACCCGAGGTGATGGGACCGCCGCAGCGGCCGACCGACCAACAGCACTGGGACCCCGAGGCC
>JBPCTP010000062.1:0-11040 GCA_051011615.1 Microthrixaceae bacterium
GTACCGCCTGGTGGACATGGCGTTGCACAGGGAAAACCGGTTCGGTCTCGGCGACGCGCCCTATGTCGGCCCGAGCCAGATCACCGACACCCTCACCAGCCCCGACTTCACCGAGGGAGTCGCCCACTCGGGGCTGTACGTCCTCTACACCGTTCCCCTGGGTGTACTTCTCGGTGTGCTCCTTGCCGTGGCCGCCAACCGGCGACTCAAGGGCATCCGGATATTCCAGACGATCTTCTCCTCGACGGTGGCCACGTCGGTGGCCGTTGCATCGGTGATCTTCTTCACACTGGTCAACCCGGTAGTCGGCTATTTCAAGGACGTTGCCTGGCTGAGCCTCGCGAATCCCGACACGGCACTGTTCTCGGTGAGCCTCTCGTCGGTCTGGCAGAACCTCGGGCTCACTTTCATCATCGTGCTCGCAGCACTTCAGGCGGTGCCTGCCGAGCTCGAAGAGGCTGCCGCACTCGACGGCTACGGCCCGGCTCGCCATTTCTGGCGGATCACGGTGCCTTTGATCAGTCCCGCCCTGTTGTTCCTCGGGGTTGTCCTGGTGGTGTTCGCCCTCCAGGCCTACGCCCAGATCGAGGTGCTCACCAATGGCGGTCCCGGCACGTCCACCCAGACCCTCCTGTTCAAGATCGCTGACCCTGACGGCATCAGACCGACCGGGGTGAAGGCATCCATGTCACTCGGTCTGTTCGTCCTGACGGCCGCGGTCGCCGGACTCCAGTTCGGCCTTCTGTCGAGGCGTGTGCACTATGGCGACTGAAGGGCCGAGCGACGGCGGCGAGACGCCCACGGTGTCGGCCCACGAGGATGCGGACGGACGCGTCGTGATCGGCGAGGATCCGCTGGAGAACGACACGCCGAAGCCCCCAGCTGTCAAGAAGGCATCCAGGTGGCCCAAGGTCGGCTGGTACCTGGTTCTCACGGCCCTGTCGGTCGTGGTGCTGTTCCCGATCTACATCTTGATCCTGCGCGCCATCTCGTCGCCGATTGCCTACATCAGCGCCGGCCAGCCCCTGCGATTCGTAGAGCCCGAGTGGGACGTGTTCTCACGTGCGTGGACCCAGGGTGGGCTCGGCAGGGCCATGTTGGTCAGTGCTGTGATGACCCTGGTGATCGTGGCTGCGCAGTTCGTGACCTCGGTGCTGGCCGCCTACTCCTTCGCCTTCCTCGAGTTCCCCTTCAAACGTTTCCTGTTCGCCGTGGTCATCGGCACGTTGTTGTTGCCGATCGAGGTGACACTCATAGCGAACATCAGGACGATCCGTGAACTGGATTGGCTCAACTCGGTGCAAGGTCTGTCAGTGCCCTTTCTCGCAACGGCCGTCGGCATCTTCTTGATCCGGCAGGGCTTCTTGGGAATCCCCCGCGACCTGCGCGATGCCTCCACGCTCGATGGCTTCGGGCACATGGGATTCCTGTGGAAGGTGGCGGTGCCACTCTCCAAGCCGGTGATCGGGTCGTTCCTCGTGATCTCATTCCTGGGAGCGTGGAACCAGTACGTGTGGCCCCGCAACGCCACTGACACCGGCGATTGGCAGACCGCCCAGATCGCGTTGCGTACGCTCATCACCGAATCGCCCGACGAGCTCAATCTTTCGTTCGCGGGTGCCATCATCGCGGCGTTGCCGCTGGTGGCACTGCTGATCTTCTTCCAGCGCCAGATGGTGCGAGGCCTCACCGCCGGTGCGGTCAAGGGATAGACCTTTCACAAGTGCTCGAACCAGGAGTCCAGATGAAACCGACCAACCGACCACGACCCCGCATCCGCTGGATCGCAGCGATGTTGTGCGCTGTAGCGCTGCTTGGCGCCGCATGCGGTGGCTCCGACGAAGGCGGCTCCGGCGGCGGTTCGGGAGGGTCCGGGGGTTCGGGCGACGCGGACTGCCCCGTGGACGCGCTCGAGTCGAGCGACGAGCCGGTGGAGATCGTGCTGTGGCACGCCATCCTCGGCCTGGCTGCACAGACCGTCGAGGAGTTCGCCGAGGAATACAACGCCTCACAGGATCAGGTGACGGTTCGCGTCGAGTCCCAGGGCAACAGTTACGAGGAGCAGCAGACGAAATACACCGCGGCATTGCGTGACCCGAACACGTTGCCGCAGATCCTCCTGGCCGAGGACACCAACACGCAGTTCATGATCGATTCGCAGTCGGCGGTCCCCGCTCAGTCCTGCATCGACGCGGACCCGGGTTCGGGTGAGGTCTACGACCAACTCATGCCCGCAGTCGCCGAGGGTTACTCGGTCGAGGGAGTGCAGTGGCCCGCCGCCTTCGGTGTCTCCACTCCGGTGATCTACTACAACAAGGCACACTTCACCGAGGCCGGCCTCGACCCCGAAGCCCCTCCGGGGAACCTCGCCGAGATCCGCTCTGCGGCGGAATCGATCCTCACGGCACGACCGGACAGTCCGCCGTTCGTGTACCGAGCGGACGCCTGGTGGCTGGAGAACCTCGCTTCCAAGGCAGGACAGGCCATGGTGAACGAGAACAACGGACGCGACGGCCTCGCAACCGAGTCCGAGTTGCTCAACGACACCACCACACAGTGGGCGGACTGGATGGTCGAGATGACCAACGCAGGGCTCCAGAACACAGTCGCCTATTCCGCCACCTTCGACGCCTACCTCTCCGTCGCCAACCAACAGGGATCGATGTTGATCGAGACGTCGACCGCATCGACGACCGTCGACGCTCTCATCACCGGCACACTGAACGCCGAGAACCTCGGCCTCGACAGCGGGGCGGACCTCTCCGGGCTGAAGTTCCCCGACCTCGACATCGGGGTCGGTCAGCTGCCGGGTCTCGATGAGGTCGGAAGCGGCCAGATCGGTGGCAACGCCTGGTACATCGTGGGTGCGGGTGCCACACCCGAGCAGATCGCTGCTTCGTGGGACTTCCTGAAGTGGGTCAACGAGACCGAACAACAAGTCAAGTGGACCGTGCAGGGTTCCTACCTGCCGGTGTTCTCGGGCGCCGAGGAAGACCCTGAGCTCCAGGCCTACTTCAACGACACCCGTGCGGGAGGCTGGCTCGCTGAGTCGCTCGAGAGCCTCAAGCAGGTGAACCCCGAGTTCCCGGGTCCGGTGATCGGCCCGTACAAGGAATTCCGCACCGCCCTACGTGCAGCGCTGGAGAACAGCCTGATAGGCGGCGAGGACATCACGACAGCATTCGACAAGGCCGACACCGAGTTCCAGGCCGCTCTCGACCGCTATGCCCAGGAAGTCGGCGGCTGACCCACCCGTACCGAAACACGCCGTTTTGTGGGACAGATGTCGCGATCTACGCGACATCTGCACCACACAACACAGGGGTTCAGAACGCAGGGGTTCAGAGCACAGGGGTTCAGAGCAGGTTGAGACGGCGACCGAGGTCGCTGCGAAAGCGACCGACAGGGTCCATATCGGCTCGCACCTCGCGCCACTCGTCCAGACGTGGGTACATCACCGGCACCAGGTCCGCGCTGACACGGCTGTCCTTGGCGAGGTAGATCCGCCCGCCGGCGTCCACTACCTCGGCGTCGAGGTCGTCGAGCAGTTCATCGAGGCCGCTCACGATCGGGATGTCGAGCGCAAGCGTCCAACCCTTGATCGGGAATGAGAGCGGACCGTCATTGCCCGGACCCATTCGCTTCAGCACGGCCAGGAACGAGGAGATGCCCTGGCCCGACAGGCTCTCGACTGCGCGGCGGATCACTCCTTCGGCACCGTCGGGTACCACGCACTGCCATTGCAGGAAACCGCGTTTGCCGTAGATGCGGTTCCAGTCGCTGATCATGTCCAGGGGATGGAAGAACTTCTCGATCGACTGGAGATCGCCGCGCTTGGCTTTCGGCGCCTTGCGAAACCACAGCTCGTTGAAGGCCATGATCGACGCCCGGTTCAACAACCCCGAGGGAAACAGGTCCGGAGGGGTCGGTAGCTGGTGCGTGGCGAACTCGAGGGGCGACTCCACCCCGGCATCCTCCACTTCCGAGCGAGTGGCGAACCGCCCCCGGTCGAGCACGGATCGGCCCATGGACGCACCACGTGCGATCAGGTCGATCCACGCCACCGAGTAGTCGTACGCGTCGTCTCCATCGACCATCAGCGCCATGACCTCGTCGAGATCCCCCGCCCGGTCGGTGTCCACACTCAGCAGACTCGATTCGATCGGCTTCATGCGGATCGTGGCACCCAGCACGGCGCCGGTCAGACCCATTCCCCCGGCAGTGGCCCAGAAGGCCGCAGGGTCGGCCTCGGGTGTCAGTTCCCGAATGTCGCCCCGGCCATCCAGCAGGCGCATCGACTCCACGTGGTTGCACCAGGAACCTGCCCGGTGGTGGTTCTTGCCGTGGATGTCGGCCGCTATTGCACCGCCGACGGTAACCATCCGCGTTCCCGGCGTGACCGGCACGAAGAATCCGAGGGGCACCATCGTTTCCATCAGCGATTCGAGGCTCGTGCCGGCATGCGCAGTCACGCGCCCCGACGCAAGGTCGATGTCAGTGATGCCCGCATTGGACGGGCCGTCGATGACGGTACCACCGGCATTCTGGGCGCAATCGCCGTAGCCCCTGCCCAGCCCACGGGAGATCACACCTCGCGAGCCGGCGGCTTCGAGCGCCGCCCTGGCACCGGCTTCGTCCGTTGGGGAAACGACGTCTGCCGAAGTCGGAGCGGTGCGACCCCAACCGGCGAGAAGCCGGTGTTCGGCCGGGAGTCCCGTTTCGGTACTCACACGTACACCCCGATGCCGATGCAGACGACCAGCAGCAATCCCATGATCTGCATCTGGCGGTCGTGAAGGATGACGTCCTCGGGTGCAGATCCCTTGCCCTGGTCGACCAGCAGTGCATACCGCAGGATGGCGATGAGGAATGGCACGATCGAGAGTTGGGCCCAAGGCGTGGCCACCGACGCGGTGGCCCCTTCGGATCCCGCCTCCACTGCCCACAGGCAGTAGCTGATCACCGTTCCGGCAGCGGCAACGGTTCGAGCGAAGCCGAGGTACTCGATGCTGTACTCACCGAGGGTCGGTCGCAGCAGCGATGCCTGCTCGCCCAACTCGACCGACTCGGCGTGGCGCTTGGCGGCGGCGATGAACAGCGATCCGAACAATGAAATCACCAGGAACCAGTCGGACACGTCCACACCGGCGGCGTAGGCGCCGCCGAGCAGGCGAAGGATGAACCCCGCCGAGAGCACCACGAGGTCGATCACGGCGATCTGCTTGAGCCAGAAGGAGTACAGCGTGGTCAGCACGGCGTACCCGGCCACCACGCCTCCGAGCGCCCAGTTCGGCGAGACACCGAATCCCCGGTTGAACAGCGCCAGCAGCACTCCGGCCACGAACAGCACCGACGCCGCGGCGATGGCTGCCGGCATGGGAACGGTGCCTGCCGCGATTGGCCGGAATTTCTTCTTCGGGTGTGCGCGGTCGGACTCGACATCGAGGATGTCGTTCACCATGTAGGTGGCTGAGGACACCATGCAGAAGGCCACGAATGCGATCAGCGTGATGCGGATCGCATACATCCCGTCAAAGGGATTCAGTACCCCTGCGGCAGCCGGAGCAACGAATACGAGGACGTTCTTGGCCCACTGTTTCGGTCGAGCCTCGCGGACCAGACCGCGCAGCAGCGACGGGCTGGGGGCGTCACCGGCCGTGGTTCGATCCCGCGTGGTGTGCTCTGACAAGTGAAGTCCCTGGTGGATGGTTCGTCCGGTTCGGTCGTGTGGTGATCCCCGCTGGAAAACCGGGCCTTGCGCGACCGAAACCTTGGGTACTGCTGTGTTCGTCCCCTGCCGTGAATGGTACCGGTGGCCGCTTAGGCGCCGAAACCAGGCGAACCGGGCGGCCGCTACTCGCCGAGCTGTCGCGTGATCAGTTCGATCGTTCGCTCCGACGCATCTGCGGCGATGTGGCCATGGGCAGCCCTGAACAGTCTGTCGTTCACTGCCCGGCCGAGGCCGGCCGGATCGACCGTGACGGCGAGGGCCACATCATGCGCCGCTCCGACAGTCGATTCGTCGAGCTCCCGAAGCCTCGAATAGAGCTCGCGGGCTGCGCCATCGCCCTCCGGCAACACGAGTCGGCGCACAGACAAGCCGCGATTCACGAGCGCGCTCGAGATCTCCGATGCGACCACGTCGCCGCCGTCGGTGAGCACGATGGGGGTGTTGGGCGCATAGTGCGAAATTGAGGTACCCGGGCTCTCGGCCGCCGTGTCCTCCCGCGTGACCACTGCGTCGGGCACCGACAACGACTCGCGGCCGATCACCGCGACGAGGTCCTCAACGGACACGCCGCCCGGCCTCAACAGCCGCGCCGTGTCGCCCACGCACTGCACGACGGTCGATTCGACGCCGAGCGGGGTGGGGCCCGAATCAAGAACCCAGCCGATTCGGCCACCCAGCTCCTCGATCACATGGGCGGGTGCTGTGGGGCTCACACGCCCGAATCGATTCGCCGACGGTGCTGCCACGGGAAGGCCCGCCAACCGGATCAGCTCCAGCGCGTCGGGATGCGCCGGACACCGAAGCCCAACGGTTGATCCGCCTGACACCTCGGACGCGAGCCCGCCCTTTCGCGGAACTACGACGGTCAACGGCCCCGGCCAGAAGGCATCCACCAGCACCGCGGCGTGGCCGGCACCGGCCTCGAGGTCCCCGAGGGCGGATGCGGACTCCACATCTGCGACGTGCACGATCAGCGGATCGGTACCCGGACGACCCTTGGCGGCATACACCGCCTTCACCGCTGCATGGCTGCGTGCATCTGCACCCAGGCCATAGACGGTCTCAGTGGCAAAGGCCACGAGTTCGCCGGCAACCAGGGCATCGGCGCATCGCCTCAGGCCGGCGCGGGTTGAGGGCACCACGGTCGTCTCCACGTCGACTGCGCCCGTTGTTGGCATCAAGGTGAATCTACCGGTCACCTCGACCTCTTCGGGGTATCTCGCACGTGCCGAAGGACCATTCGAGGTAGCAGTACGGCAACCTCGCACCCAGATCCGCGATCGAGGGCGGCGCAACTTCGCTGTGCAACTACAACTACGCTCGCGGCCGTGGACACCGATGCCCTGGAGCCGCCCGCGACCTCGACCGCCGAGGAGGCCGACACGGCCACCGGCCCGGAGATCGATGCCGCCGCCGAAGCGCTCGCCGAACCCGCGTGGTGGACACCCCTCGGCATGCTCGTGCGGGGTACCTCGGCGATGCGGACCGCCGAGAAGCACCTTGCCCGCCAGCCCCTGGCCCGCTTGACGACAGCAGGGCCGCGCACTGCGCGCTGGGCAACGGAAACAATGCGCAAGTCGATGACCGAGGACGACCCGGGCACGCCCTACATAAGGCTCACCCCGAGCCTCGTCGCGCAGGTGGCCATGGACGAGTCTCTAATGGCGCTGGCCGTGGGGCCGAACAGCTTCCCGAGCCGCAGCGACTACGAGCGCGTCGGCGCCGAACTGGCCCTCGCACAGGAGCGCCTGGCCGCAGGCGGCTTTCTGGAGAATCCACGCACCTTCCACGTCGAGCCGCCGCCGCTTAACCACCCTGCGGCCAGTGACGGCTGGGCGATGGGCCGAGCCTACGAACGGATCTGGTGGCCCAGCGGCTACGAGCCTGCTGTGGACCTTCCGGGATGGGACCGCTGGTCCGGCTTCGAGTCCAACCGCACAGCTTCGGCATGGGTGCTGCGACACGACGACAGGCCCCGCCCATGGCTGGTCGTCATCCACGGGTTCGGCATGGGCACGCCGTTCATCGACCAGATGGCCTTTCGGGTCAAGCACCTCCACGAGGAGTTGGGAATCAACATCGCAGGCGTGACGCTGCCGGCGCACGGCTCGCGTCGGCCCAGCCCGCTCTCGGGCGAGCAGTTCCTGAACTTCGACCTCATGCACGCCGTTCACGGCCTGGCCCAGGCAGTCTGGGACATACGACGACTACTCACCTGGGTTCGCCAGCAGGACGCAACCAGGCTCGGAGTGATGGGCGTCTCCCTGGGTGGATACATGACCGCCATGACGGCAGCCTTCGAGCGCGATCTGGATCTCGTGCTGGCCGGAATTCCCGTGATCGATTTCGTGGACATGTTCAAGCACCACTCGCCGCGACACGTACACATGCGGGCGATCGAGCACAACGTGCTGGACGGCACCGCCACCACAGTTCTGTCAGTCGTCACACCGGAGTCGCTCGGGGTGGCAACGAAACAGTCGGCGAGGGCGATCTATGCCGGAATGGGAGACCGGCTGGCGCCACCGGAGCAGGCCCGTCGCCTGTGGGAACACTGGGATCATCCGGAGATCTGCTGGTATCCCGGCAACCACGTCGGCTTCATGTGGGCAGAAAAGGCACAGCGTTTCACCGACGAACGCCTCGAGGACCGCGGCTTCATCGGATCGTGACTCTGCGAGGGTTGTAGCTCCACGGAATGCACCAAGCTGACGCCGCGGGCGCAGCTGCCACGGCCATCGGAGGCACATGGGCACCAAACGCGTAGTTGTGATCGGTGGTGACGCCGCCGGAATGTCGTCTGCATCCCAGGCGCGCCGCATGCAGGGCCCGGAGGCGCTCGAGATCGTGGCCTTTGAGCGTGGCCCACGGACTTCGTACGCAGCCTGCGGCCTGCCCTACTTCGTGGAGGGAATCATCAATCCGGCAGACCGGTTGGTGGCGCGCACCCCCGAGCAGTTCGCAGAACGCGACATCGCTGTTCACACCGGGCATTCGGTCAACGCCATCGACACACGGGCACGCACGATCGAAGTGGAGGACCTTGCGTCGGGTGAATCCCGAACCGAGGGGTGGGACGAGTTGGTCATCGCCACGGGGGCTGTCGGCATCAAGCCTCCCCTAGCGGGCATCGACGCTCACGGCATCAAGCAACTGCGTACCGTCGAAGACGGCATCGAGGTTGACCAATTGATCCGTGAGGGTGCTCGAACCGCGGCCGTGGTCGGAGCCGGCTACATCGGCATCGAAGTGGCCGAGGCGCTGCTGGCACGCGGGCTCGATGTCACCGTGATCCAGCTGGACGAGACACCCATGGCAGAAGCGCTCGACGCTGACATGGGTTCGATGGTCGCCGACGCGATGCGAGGTGCCGGCGCGGAAGTGATCCTCGGGGCCGGGGCCGACGAGTTCGAAACACAAAACGGCAGACTTTCCGCTGTCGTCGCAGACGGTCGCTCGATTCCCGCCGACCTGGCGGTGCTCGGCATCGGCGTCAAGGCCAACTCGCAACTCGCCTCCGACGCGGGAATCGAGGTTGGCGGAGCAGGTGGGGTCATCGTGGATGAGCGAATGCGTACTCGCACCGAGGGTGTGTGGGCCGCCGGAGACTGCGTCGAATCACACCACAGGATCACCGGCGAGTCGGTCGTGATGGCCCTCGGCACCCACGCCAACAAACAGGGGCGCGTACTCGGCACGAACATCGGTGGGGGCGACCTGACCTTCCCGGGAGTCATAGGCACAGCGGTGACCAAGTTCCGCGATCTCGAGATCGGACGAACGGGGATCACCGAGACCGCCGCACGCAGGCTGGGCTGGGACATTCAGGTGACGGTGGTCGACTCAAAGACGCGCGCCGGCTACTACCCGGGCGCGGAACCGATCACGGTTAAGGTGATCGCAGATCGCTCGGATGGTCGGATCCTGGGAGCACAGGTCGTAGGTGGGCCGGGCGCCGGCAAACGAATCGATTCCCTTGCCCTGGCCGTCTGGACCGAAATGGCGGTCCACGACCTTGCCATGGCTGACCTTTCCTACGCGCCGCCCGTTTCGCCGGTATGGGATCCGGTGGTGTTCGCCGCCGGGGTCGCCGCCAACGATCTCAACAGCTGATCGCGCACCAATCCGTGAAATCGAAACCACTCCAACTCGACTTCGTCACCTCCGCGCCGTCAGCGGCAGAGCTGCCGGACGCGATCGCTGACCTCGCAGTCGTCGGCCGCTCGAATGTGGGCAAGTCATCGCTCATCAACGCCCTCGCCAACCGAAAGCAGCTCGCCGCAGTTTCCGGCACCCCGGGGCGTACCCGGCTGCTGAACGCTTTCCGCCTGCAGGAAGGCCCGGAACCCCGACCCCTGTTGGTCGACCTGCCCGGGTACGGCTACGCAAAGGTGCCGAGGGCGGTGAAGGACACCTGGGGTCCGATGATCGAGGGCTACCTCACGACGAGGGACGACCTTGCGATGGTTGCAGTGCTGCTCGACGGCGAGGTCGGCCCCACCAAGTCAGATCTGGAGCTGCTCGACTGGCTGCGACACGAGTTGATCCCGCACTCCGTGATCGCGACCAAGCACGACAAGGTCAAGTCCTCCAAGCGGGACAAGCGACGCAAGGAGTTGGCGGCGCGGTGCGACCTGGAGCCACGCGACGTGCTCTGGGTCAGTGCCACCAAGGGCGTGAACATCGACCTGCTTCGCGAGCGGGTTCGCACCTGGCTGCTCGGCTAGCGGGAATCACCTGCCCAGCTGAGATGTCATCTCGGCGAGGATCACAGACATTGCATCGGTCACGCGCGAGGGCTCGGGCATGGCGCGGGCGCACGAAGTGACCATCACATCCATCGAATCCATGTACGACCAGGCCGTGACGTTCACCCCGATTCCTTCCAGGACCGGACCGGCGGAGAAGAACTCGGCGAGTCGGGCACCCGCCACCCACAGGGGTTCGCGGGGGCCGGGCACGTTGGAGACGATCACGTTCACCGGTGAACGGTGCAGATCCGCGACGTCGAGTCCCGAGTAGCGCTGCATCGCCCAGGCGTAGGGCTTGGGAGGGGTGTAGCCGAGCATCACTTCCATCAGCTCGGGGCCGGTCGCCTCGTGCAGCCGCTTGGCACCGGCTACCGAACGGTGTACCGCAGCCAGCCGGTCCAGAGGATCCTCCAGCTCGGTATGCAAGGACACGAACAGGTTGGAGACCTTGTTTCCCGTGAGCCGGGGCAGCTGCCCGGGCTCGGGTGGTGGGTCCGAGGAAACGGGAACGCTGGCGGTCAGCGCGCGGTCCGGGTCCTCTCCGCCCTCGTGGAGGAT
>JBPCTP010000063.1:0-3987 GCA_051011615.1 Microthrixaceae bacterium
GATCCAGTGAACCCCGCACACCTCCGGGGTATTCGACGATCACGAAGGCGTTGTCGAGAATGTCCGGCACGCGGCCGCCGTAGGACTCGTCGAGGTGGTTGACGTCCTGGCCACCGCTGGCCATGACCCGCACCGGATTGCTACCCACGGCGAGGTTCATGAGGTCGAAGAAGTGGCAGCACTTCTCCACGAGCGTTCCCCCGGTGTTCTCGGTGAATCGGTTCCAGTCGCCCACCTTCTGCAGGAACGGAAACCGGTGTTCGCGGATCGACACCATCCGCGTGGTGCCACACACACCGGTACGCAACTGCTCCAGCATCGTGGCCGGTGTGGGCATGTAGCGGTACTGCAGACCCATCCAGGTGATTGCGTCCCGGCCTTCAGCCAGGCTGACGAGTCGGTTGGCGTCGTCGACGGTGGTGCAGAGGGGCTTCTCGATCAGCACGTGCAGATCCGTCGCGAGTGCGTCGGCAGCTACCTCGGCGTGCGTGTGGTTGGGAGTGGTGATTATCACCACGTCGACGGCAGGGTCCGCCAGGAGGTCCGTGTGGGACTCATAGGTCGAAACCCGGTCATGGCCGGCGGGCTGGTTCGCCGTGGTCTCCACGCACGCAAGTCCGGCCTCGATGCTCGAGGGCACCGGATCCGCCAGGGCGACGACCTCGGCACCTTCCAGGTGGGCCAGGTCCAGGATGTGCTCGGCGCCCATCATGCCTGCACCGATGATTCCGTATCCGATCTTGTCTCCGATCGTCGCGACGGTAGCCGTGACCGCGACCGGCGAAGGGGCGGCGGTTCACATTGGGCACACGGGCCGCTCGAATCAGCATCGGTCATCTCCGGGGGCAGGCCGCGTTGGGACAGATCCGCGGCGTCGCCCGGTAGGTTGGTCTGCCGTGAGTTCCCCATATGGCGCAATCGCATACGGCTGCTGGCGTTTCGCCGGGACCTCGGTGGCCGTGGCGCAGTCGAAGATCGAGACGGCACTCGAATGCGGGATGACCCTCATCGACACCGCCGACATCTACGGGTACTCCGGCGGCGTCCCTGCCGTCGATGGCGGCAGCGGGTTCGGCGCAGCAGAGGAGCTGCTCGGCCGAGTGCTTCGTGGGTCGCCGCAATTGGGCGAACAGGTCACGCTCGCCACCAAGGGCGGCATCTTCCCACCGGTTCCCTATGACTCCTCCGCCACGTACCTGCGGGGTGCGGCGGAGGATTCGTTGCGCAGACTCGGTGTGGAGCATGTCGGGCTCTACCAGGTCCATCGGGCCGACCTGCTCGCGCATCCACAGTCGGTTGCTTCGGTGCTCGACGAGCTGGTCAGCTCCGGCAAGGTCGGTTCTGTCGGTGTCTCCAATCACACCGTTGCGCAGACCGAGGCGCTGGCGTCGTTCATGGAGTCACCGTTGGCGACGACCCAGCCTGAGTTCTCACCACTCGCTCTCACGCCGATCGGAGACGGCACCCTCGACCATGCGATGCGGGAATCCCTCGTACCCTTGGCTTGGAGCCCGTTGGCGGGTGGGCGGCTGGGTTCGCCTGCCCCGGATGACGAGAGGGCGAACGCCGTTGTCGAGGTCGTCGACCGAATCGCGTCCGAACAGGGTGTCTCGCGATCGGCTGTCGTGCTGGCGTGGGTGATGCGTCACCCCGCCGGGTGTGTGCCGATCGTCGGCAGCCAGCAGCCGGAGCGCATCCGTGAGTGTGCCCGCGCAGTTGAGGTCGTGCTGTCGCGTGACGAGTGGTACGAGATCCTGGTCGCCGGTCGCGGTGAGCCGATGCCGTGAGTGTCGAGCCACACAATCCCGCTCCTGAGGTTGCATGGTTCTCTGCGCTCTGTGACGACGACTACGAATACCTCGGCGTGGCCGATCCGGAGCTTCGATCCTCCTGGGAGCATTGCCGCGACATCGTGGTGGGCGCTGAGGCCGCCGGCTATGACAACGTGCTGCTGCCTTCCGGCTACGCCCTCGGGATCGACGGAGTGCCCTTCGCCGGTGGGATCGCCGCACTGACCGAACGGATCCGGCTGTTGTTGGCCGTGCGATGCGGCGAGATGTGGCCTCCGCAGTTGGCACGCCAACTCGCCGGCCTCGACCAGATGCTGAAGGGTCGCCTCACGATCAACATCATCAGCTCGGATCTCCCGGGCGCCAAGTTGGAGAGTGAACCCAGGTATGGGCGCACGCTCGAGGTGATGCAGATCCTTCGCATGCTCCTGTCGGGTCAGCCGGCCGCGCACCACGGTGAGCACTACGACATCGAGCTGGACGCGCCCCGCATTGCGGTGGAGCGTGCCACCGATCGCCGAGCGGACGGATTGCCGGCTTCACCGCCGCTCTACTTCGGAGGCCTCTCCAAGCCTGCACGCGAAGTCGCGGCGCAGGCAGCGGATGTCTACCTCATGTGGCCCGACACCACTCCCGCTGTCGAGTCGATTCTCACCGACATGCGCGCCCGCGCTGCTGGCCACGGTCGCGAATTGCGCTTCGGCTACCGGGTCCACGTCGTCGTGCGAGAGACGGAGTCACAGGCACGTGAAGCTGCCGGTCGTCTGCTTTCGCGCCTGGACGCGGACGAGGGTGAGGCCATTCGCAACCGGTCACTCGATTCGGCCTCGCACGGCGTTTCACGCCAAGGAGAACTACGCGATTCCGCGGACGACGACGGATTCGTCGAGGAGCACCTGTGGACCGGCATCGCCCGTGCGCGCTCGGGCTGCGGCGCGGCCGTGGTGGGAGACCCCGACCAGGTGCTGGCCAAGCTGCGGTCCTACCAGGACCTGGGCATCGAGTCCTTCATACTGTCGGGATACCCGCATGCGGCCGAGCGGGACCTTTTCGCCCGCCACGTGTTGCCAGCTCTGAAAGCCGGCTAGGTCCGGCTGGTCGGGCCTGTTTTGGACCGGCTCAGAGATTCAGCGCGGCCAGCGCATCGGCCGGGTTCCCCTCGGGCACGGTTGCCGACACGATGTGGCGCCGGTCGGTCGGATCCGTCGCTATCGCGAACAGCTTGGGGTCGAACCCGCCGGTGACCGTCGCAGCCGAGACGTTGTCACTGCGGTCGAGTCCCCGGTCGGGATCGAACTCGGCAACGTCGACCTGCTCGGTTGCCGCCTCGATCTCTGGTGCGAGGTCGGCGACCAGCGCTCCGTCCGGATGGGGGTCACGTCCCCACACCATGAGCCCGCCCTTGGTGAGCATGCCGGAGACGGTCGTGAGCATCGCGAACTCGTCGCCGTCGCTGCGGGCTCGGTTGTCGTCGGCGGCGCGGCCGTCACTGTTGCCTCGGCCACGGAGCCGCCGAGCCAGCTCGGCGGTAGCCATGTACGTGTAGTGGTTGAAGGGGCCTCCGGCGAAGGCCATGCCACCCAACACTGTGGGTGTGCCATCGAGTGGCAGGCCGAGCTCGCGCTGTTGGAGGCGCACCGCCGCAGGGAAGCACGAGTAGAGCTCGGTGAGATCGATCGCCGACATCGACGTGCCCAGATGTTCCTGTGCCACCTCACCCATCACGGACATGGCCGGCCAGCGATGCAGATGCCTGCGACGCGACAGGGTGAGGCCCCAGGATGTGTCGAGTGCGACCTGTGGGTGCAGGAGTCGGAACGGATCGGATCCGTGTCTTACCGCGTACTCCTCGGAACAGATGAGGAGGGCCGCTGCGTGGTCCAGCGCCCACTGGGTCGAGTGCCACTTGTTGTAGGGGAAGGCGAGGAGCCTGTTGTCCTCCGAGGAGTGCGCAAGTGCCTCGGCGGTGTGCATCTGCCCGGCGAACTCGGCTTGCGGATTGACCTCCGCCACCGCATCGAATCGGGCCCACAGTTCGCTGACCTCTCCGCTGAGCTGCGAGGGTGTGCGGCCCTCGGCATCTGCAAGGGCCGAGTCGATCAAGGCGTACTGCACGACCGGATCCCACAGCATCGCGGAGACCTCGGCATCAGCCATGAACGCGCCCCCAGGTGTCAGTAGCTGGTCCGCGCCGGCT
>JBPCTP010000064.1:0-3130 GCA_051011615.1 Microthrixaceae bacterium
CCTCGATGCGGTCCGACACCCCGGCACGCTCCCAGTAGGGCCTGCCCACATCGACGAAGCTCTCGTCGACATCGAGGCACACCAGCCGACCTCCACCCGGCAGGCCCCGGGCGAGGAACAGCGCGGACATGCCCGTGAACGTTCCAACCTCCACCACCGTTCGAGCGCCGAGCAGACCGACGAGGAACTCGAGGAACCGGCCCTGATCCTGCTCGATGTTCATGCCGGCCAGGTCACCGAAACGCTCTCGTGTCACCGCTGCCAGCTCCGACGCGATTGAGTCCTCGCCGCCGGAGTTGGCCACCACGTAGGCCAACAGCTCTGAATCGAGTCCTATCGATCGCACATCGTCACTCATGGTCCGGATGTTCCCACAGCTCCGGACTCACAGCCCGAGCAAGTGCCGATATGCGCCGGCACCCATCACCACCACCCCCGGCGGTAGGCGCGCGACAAGGCCCTTGTCCGAAGTGACCACGGTCAGGTCCGGTTCCGTGCCGAAGATCTCCCCGACGTGCTCGACGATCACGTCATCGGCCGCATCGCGCCTTCGGCTCTCGGCGAAGCGCACGCCTAGATTGCCCCCGGCGAGTACCTCCACCGCATCAGATGAACGGCCATCGAACACGACCATCACATCGTCGTCGTGATCACGGCTCCACAACGCGATCTGCTGGGTGAGCCGTTCCGCAGCGCCCTGGCGGTCGTTCCACCATCCATCAGCACCGGCGCCCATCACGTTGTTGCCGTCGATCACCCAGCGCACCGAATCCCCCGTCCGTTCTTGGTCCGGCGACACCGACGCTTGCCGTGGAGGCTCAGGCCATGCGTCGGAACAGGGTGATCTTGTCCTCACCGATACGTTCACGCTTCTCGGGATCAGAGATGCCCTGGCCCTCTTCCGGGGCGAGGCACAACACGCCGAGCTTGCCCTCGGCCTCGTTACGGTGCATCGCCAGGGTGGCGTCGCCCACGTGGTCGAGGTCGTATACATCGCTCATCACCGGCTGGATTGCGCCCTGGTCGATGAGGCGGTTCATCTCCCACGCCTCCTGGTAGTTGGCGAAGTGCGAGGAGATGATGCTCTTGAGCTTCATCCACAGGTGACGGTTGTCGTACTCGATCATGTAGCCGGAGGTGGCAGCACAGGTGACGACCTTGCCGCCCTTCTTGGCGATGAACACCGATGCGCCCATGGTGGAGCGTCCCGGGTGTTCGAAGACGATGTCGGGGTCCTCGCCGATGAGTTCGCGCACCTTCTTTCCAAGGCGGCGCCACTCCCCCTCGTCCTGGGTGTGCTCGTCGGACCAGAATTGGTAACCCTCGGCACGACGGTCGATCACGGCCTCACAGCCCATCTCGCGCAGCAGATCGGCACGCTTCTCGGAGGACACGACGCCGACGGGCGTACCGCCACCGTTGAGCACGAGCTGGATCGCATACGCCCCGATGCCTCCGGTGGCGCCCCACACGAAGACGTTGTCGCCCTGCTTCATGCGTGCAGCGTGGTCGCCCACGAGCATGCGGTAGGAGGTGGAGGCACACAGGGCGTTCACCGCAGCCTCCTCCCAGCTGAGGTGCGACGGCTTGGGCATCAGCTGGTTGGCCTTCACGATCGACAGATCTGCCAGACCGCCGTAGTTGGTCTCGAAGCCCCAGATGCGCTGGTTGGCAGCGAGCATGGAGTCGTTGTGGGCCGAGGGGTCCTGGTCGTCCACATGGTTGCAGTGCACCGTCACGCGGTCGCCGGGCGACCAGTTGCGCACGGCGGAGCCACAACGCAGCACAACGCCTGCCGAATCCGAGCCAACCACGTGGAAATCCTGTGCATGGCGGGCACCCCAGACCGACTCTCGGCCGAGGCGGTCAAGGAACCCGAAGGTGGGCAGGGGCTCGAAGATCGAGGTCCACACCGTGTTGAAGTTGATCGAGCTCGCCATGTTGGCGATGACAACCTCGTCTGGGGCCAGCTCGGGCATGGGGATGTCACCCACATGGAGGGTCTTGCGAGGATCCTTGTCCGCTGACTCAACCCCGTCCCACATGTCGGCTTCCGACCGCAGCACGTGAGCGCCCCGAAAGGCTTCGGGCAGTGGCACGTTGGCGATGTCGTCGCCGGTGGCGCCGGCGTTGATGGCGTCGAGTATCTCCTGCATGGCGGCAAGCTACCGCTCGGTAACCTCTCCGCTCCACTCGCGACCAGCCTTCGCGACGTCCTTGGCCGCAGAACAACTCGCAGGACCAACGTCGCGACCCATCGGCCGCGAGGACTGGCAGAGTGGAGCCGGAGGACGAGCCATGGAGACGCCAACACTGCGAACCCAGCGGTTGCTGTTGCGTCCCTGGCAGGACCCGGACCGCGAACCATTTGCTGCGCTCAACTCGGACCCGCAGGTGATGGAGCACTTCCCGGCCACCTTGTCGCGAGGTCAGTCCGACGCATTCGTGGATCGAATCGCGGCGCAGTTCGAAGACTCGGGCTGGGGACTCTGGGCCGCGGAAGTCACAGATGGATCGACCCTGCACGGCGACTTCATCGGGTTCGTGGGACTGTGGCCGGCGGACCATGTCGAGTCGTCGTCCATCGAGGTCGGTTGGCGACTGGCGAAACGGGCCTGGGGTCGCGGCTACGCGCCCGAGGCCGCCGCGGAGGCACTTCGATACGGCTTCGAGGTGGTCGGGATGGAAGAGATCCTGTCGTTCACCGTTCCCGAGAACGGGAATTCCCGCCGGGTCATGGAGAAGGTCGGCCTGCGCCGCCGAATCGAGCGGGACTTCGAGCACCCCAACGTTGATCCCGAGGTCCACCCGCAGCTGGTGCCGCACGTCATGTACGCGATCGACCGTGCCGAGTGGCAGGCCTCACAACAGCACTGAGCCCCCGCAAAGATGGGTGCGCGCCCTCGGGCGAGGGGCGCCCGCTGGTCCCTGAGTGCAGTGTCGCGGTACCGTCGATGCACCTAAGTGGCGGGCCGCGGGCGCGCCAGGGAACCCAACACAGGGGGAATCATGGCTGGATCAGTGATTATCGGGGGCGCACGCACCCCAGTGGGCAAGCTGTCGGGAAGCCTCTCGGGCTTCGCCGCCACCGACCTGGGTGGCTTCGCCATCTCAGGTGCGCTGGATCGCG